>JAHWHT010000026.1 GCA_019323135.1 Candidatus Woesearchaeota archaeon | reverse complement strand
CTAGTTTTTTAGTTATTATTATACTCCTTGTGACTTATGCCTGATTTATAAAGCTTACGTTTTTCGAAGGAAAATGTAAGCTTGACAAAGCTTGCTTTGTCATTGGTTACGGTTTCACGCATTTCGCACGAGTATTTATGCACCTACTTGTCCTTCTGTAAGTCCTTTCCTCTCTCTAATTTGCTTGACTATTTTGTCCTGCAGTTCTGTTGGCAGTTTCTCAAACATCTGATCTACTAAAGAGCTGCTTCCTCTTCCGCCTGTTGCTGACCGTAGTTCTGAGCTCCACCCAAACATTTCTCCTACGGGTAGTTTTGCTTTTGCTATTACGAGCGCTCCTTCCTGATTCATTTCCAGAAGCTGGCCTCTTTTATTGCTCACCAATTTAGAGACTTCTCCCATGTAATCAGACGGTGCTTCTATCTGGAGTATTTGTTTTGGTTCGAATAGTACTGGTCCTGCGTCCATCATTGCTGCTCTTATACCGTCTCTTACTGCAGGGTATAGCTGTGCAGGTCCTCTGTGGATTGCGTCCTCGTGCAATTTACAGTCTACTAAATTTACTCTGACTTTTACGCAAGGTTCTTTTGCAATTGGTCCTGCATTCATTACGTCCTCAAACATGTCCATTACCATCTCCATTATTTCGTTTATCTGGACGATTCCTTTTGTCTGGTCTGCTAATATGCATCCATTTTTGACATCTCTCATTTTTAATGCTTCTTTTGAGTCCCATCCGCACTCAACTAATTGGTCTCTGATTGCCATGTCTTTTTTCTTGGTTCTGCCAGATGGTATCTCGCCGTCTTTAATCATTTCATATGTTTTGTCGTCAAGCGGTTCTACTGTGAAGTATAATCTATTGTGTTTGTTTGGTGATTTTCCTTCTGCCTGTCCGCTTTTCTTTGTCACAGTCTCTCTATATACTACGATTGGCGGTGATGTCTTTACTTCGACGTTTTTCTCTGTCTTGATTCTGTTTTCTATGACTTCCAGATGCAGCTCTCCCATTCCGTGCAATAAGTGTTCTCCGGTCTCTTCATTTATTTCTACTTTTATTGTCGGATCTTCTTTTGTTACCTGTCTCAATACTTCGATTAATTTAGGCAGGTCTGCTGGTTTTGCTGCTTCAATAGCTTTTGTTATAACTGGATCAAATATGTGTGTTATAGCTTCGAACGGTTCTCCTGGTGATAGTGTGATTGTCTCTCCAGGATATGCTTTTACTCCTGCCAGTCCAACAATGTTTCCTGCAGGCATGCTGTCTACTATGTCTCTTTTTGCTCCGTTAAATATAAACACCTGCTGAATTCTTGTATGCTGTTTTTGCTGGTTCATGTATACTTCAGAACCTCTCTTGATTGTACCTGAGAACATTCTTCCACAGCTGATTTCTCCTGCTTGAGGATCTACCACTATTTTTGTGATACATGCCCATATTGGACCGTTTGGATCACAGTTAAGCATTGCTTTTCCGTCTTCGCTTTCCATGTCTCCTCTCCACAATCTTGGTATTCTGTATTTCTGTGCTGCTTTTGGATCTGGGTGGTGCTTGATTACCATGTCCAGAACAACTTCGTGGATTGGCGCTTTTTGTTGGAGTTCTTTGTATTTTTCATCTCCTGCTGTGTATGCATCAATTATGTCTTTGAATGAGATTCCTTTTTTCTTCATGTATGGTATGCTCAGGGCCCAGTTATGGAATGCTGATCCAAATGCAACTGTTTCCTGTACATTTACCTGCCATTTTTCTTTGTATTCTTTTGGCGCAATTGATTCTATCTGTTTATTTACTTCTGCGATTATTTTGATAAATCTTTCCTGCATTGCTTCTGGTGTAAGCTGCAGTTCTTTGATTAGTCTGTCAACTTTGTTGATGAACAGGATTGGTTTTACTCTTTCTTTTAGTGCCTGTCTTAGTACTGTCTCTGTCTGCGGCATCATTCCCTCGACAGCGCATGTCAATACTATTGCTCCGTCTACTGCTCTCATTGCTCTGGTAACGTCGCCTCCAAAATCTACGTGTCCTGGCGTGTCAAGCAAATTGATTAGAAATTCTTTGTCTTCTAATTTATGGACCATAGAGACTGCTGCAGTATCAATCGTGATTCCTCTTGCTTTTTCGTCTTCATGAAAATCTAGTGCTAACTGTTTTCCTGCCAGTTCTTCAGACATCATTCCTGCTCCAGACAATAGATTGTCTGAGAATGTTGTTTTTCCATGATCTATGTGTGCACATGTGCAGATGTTTCTTATCTGCTCAGGATTTTTGGTAATCCTTACAACCTTGTCAACCATTTTTTCTGCCATATTATTTCACCCGTGTATGACTTCCCAGTCTTTTTTATCAAAATTGAACAATTCATCATCCTTGAACCATAATTTTATCTCTCTGTCAGCTTCTTCTGTGCTTCCAGATGCATGCACAAGATTTCTTATAACTCTCTTGTTCTTGTCTGCAATTGCATATGATTCTGTTGTGAAGTCTCCCCTTATTGTTCCTGGAAGAGCTTGTCTTGGCTCTGTGTTGCCGACAATCTTTCTCCCGATTTCAACTGCGTGGTGGCCCTCAAACACGATTGCAACAACAGGGTTTATCTGAAGTCCCTCCATGTTCCATCTTCGTATTCTTGCCCCTATCTCTTCTGCAGTTTCATTCATCTCTATTCCTTTCTTTTTTGCGACTGCTAGTGTTTTTTCTCCTACGCTTTTTTTCCATTCAGAATCATCTGCATAGTGCTCTCCTAGCAGTTTCTCGTCTGCGTGAACCATCTTGATTCCTGCTATCTTGAATCCTTTTAGCTCAAATCGTCTGATTATCTCTCCTGTCAGTCCTCTCTGGACTGCATCAGGTTTTGCTAATATTAGTGTTCTTTCTACTGTCATTTTTTAACCACTTTCTTTTTTGTTACCCATTTTTGTTTAACAGGTTTTCTTTTTAGCTTCAGCATGTTCTTGTCGCATTTTTTTGAACAAAAGTGAAAAATTTTGCCGTCATTTTTGGCGTACAGCATTCCAATTCCTTTTGGTATTTCTTTTTTGCAAAATGTGCATTTAACCATTATGATCTACCTCGTCCAGATCTGTTCATCGGTCTTGCTTCGATTTCTGTCTCCCTAAGCATAAGGATATCGTCTTTCTGCACAGGACCTCTTACATTTCTTCTCATGATTTTGTCTTTGTCTCGGCCGTCAAGTACTCTTACTCTTACCTGGATTGCGTCGCCTCTTGTTCCTGTTCTGCCGATTATTTCCTCGACTTTTGAAGGAACTGCGTGGGAAAATCTGACTTCAGATGATTTCTCTTTTGCCTGGTCTTTCTTGCCGCGCCTTTGCCTTTGTTCTGGCGGTTTATCAGCCATCTTTATTCACCTTTCTCTTCTTTAGGAGCTTCTTCAGCTGGTTTTTCTTCTTTCTTTTCTTCAGCTTTTTCTTCTTTAGGAGTTTCTTCCTTTTTTTCTTCAGCTGGTTTTTCTTTTGCTTCTTCTTTCTTTTCTTCAGCTTTTTCTTCTTTAGGAGTTTCTTCCTTTTTTTCTTCTTTAGGAGCTTCTTCAACAGGCTTTTCTTCTTTTGGCTTTTCTTCGCCGCCCATCTTTTTCTTTATTTCAACAAGAACTTTTTTAGATTTTCCTTCGACTACGATTGCGATTGCAGATGTTCCTACTTTGATTCCTGCAGCTGCTCCTAATTCTTCTTTGCTTGTTATCTCTATGCAAGGTACTCCTTTTTCTTTTGCAAGTATAGGCATATGCATAGTTATTTCTGGCGGTGTCACGTCTTTTGCAATAGCAACAAGTTTTGCATTTCCTCTCTCGAGTGCTTTTGTTGCTTCGTTTGCGCCTTTCTTAATTTTGCCTGTAGATTTTGCTATTTCAATTGCTTCTAGTGCTTTATCAGCGAGTTCTTTATCAACCATTTTCATACCCTCCAAGGTTATTTCGTATATATTTAATAGTGAGGCAGAATAATTTACCTCATTCAGCCAACAACGGCTTCATCACGTCATAGGTGAATCTAAGAATTCGTGGTTTGTTTATAAAGGTTTCGAAAAGCACGGTTTTCGGAACCTCACAAAAATTGGAAATTCTTTAGAGTTTCCAAATTCACAAAAAACTTGTTTTTTGCGAAATTTTTAATTTTGTGTTGGTTACTATTAGAAGGGCCAGTTTAGTCCATATTTCCCAATATCTGGAATGCATTGAGCAATGTGGTATACTAACGGTACTGCTGCAATCACTAAGCCTGTTCCGCAGACAATACATGCTTTAATCAGTCGTCTCTTGTCATCTCTTTTTCTCTCCTCTATTTTTGCTATTTTTTCAAGTTCTTGCGGACCTTTCCAGTCAATCAAATTATACTCTGCAGGTTTCCATGCATCAGCAGTATCCCTGTCTTTTGAAATATTAGTGCCGTACATATCAGAAACCGGTCTCCAGTTCAGGGCATCTTCTAAATTACTAACCATATCATAATGAATATTTTCTTATCTTAAGAAGATAGTGACATATTTAATTATTCTGATAAAACACTATTGATTTCAAAAGATTTTCTTTTCCAAAATCAGGCCATAGTGTGTCAGTAAAATGTATTTTTGTGTTCGGGCTGTCCCATAATAATAATCCGCCTGTTGTTTTTTTCTTTCCGCTCACTATCATCAAGTCTGGCGGTAAAAAGTATGAAGAGTAAAGATTTTCTTTAATCAGTGCAGTATTTATTCCTTCTGGAGTTATCTTGTCTAGTTTTAATTGCTGTGCAATTAATTTGCAGGCATCAACTATCTCTTCCTGTCCAGTGTATTGTATGCAGAAATTCACAAAGTGTCTATCATAGTCTTTTGTGTCTGAGATTATTTTTTTGATTGGTTCTATGAGCCTGTCTGGCAGTCCATACCATTTTCCTAAGACTGATATTTTTACTTGGTTCTCGTGTATCAAGTCCCATTTTAGCAGAAGATTGAAGAAATCAATTAATTGGTCTATTTCTTCGTCTGCAGGTTTTGTTGATCTTGAGAAAAATGTGATTAATGGTATTTTTAGTTTTATTCCTACTTTTACTGCGTTTTTGATGTTCAAGAATTGTGTTTTATAGACTTCTGGCATTGGTTGTTGTTTTTTCTCTGCAAACTCTTCGCATCCATCCACTAGTATTGCAATGTGTTTTGGGAGGTTATGACTGCTTATTTGTATCTTACTAATTGCACCTTCCCAAAGATTGATAATTCCCACAAAGCACCTGCCTATTTCCTGTCTAAGATGCCAATATTTATAAACCTTTTTGCTATTGTATTGTCATGATTGAATTTATTTATGTTGTATGCATTTTTTTGCTGGTCATAGGCAGTATCACTGATTTAAGGACTCGAGAGGTTCCAGACTGGCTTAATTTTTCTGGCATCTTTGCAGGCCTAGGAATTAGATTGGTTTGGTCTGTCAGTTCTTTTGATTGGAGTTATATATTAGAGGGCTTGACTGGTTTTGGTGTTTTTCTGGCAGTCGGTGTTGGCATGTTTTATCTTGGCCAGTGGGGCGGCGGTGATTCTAAGTTATTGATGGCTCTAGGCGCATTATTAGGATTGCAGTTTAATTTAAGTTATATTACAGTCGGCTTTTTAGCTAATCTTGTTTTTTTCGGCGGCATGTACGGCCTTGCATGGAGCATTGGTCTTGCTTTTGCTAATTGGAAAAAATTCAAAAAGCAGTTCATAAAACAATTAAGCAAGCGCAAAAGATGGCGTGCAGTTATTATTGGATTTTCTTTTGGCTCTCTAGTACTTGCGTTCTTCACCCCTAGTCCGCTCTTTAGATTATTCTTTATTTTCATTGCATTTTTAGTGCCTGTCCTGAATTATTTGATAATTGCAATCAAGTCTGTTGAAGCAGTCTGCATGTATACATTGACAAAACCTAAAGACTTGACAGAAGGAGATTGGATTGCAAAAGATGTGTACATCAAAGGAAAGAAAGTCTGCGGACCTAAAGATTTAGGCATTGAAAAAAAGCAAATAAGACAATTAATCAAAGCAAAAGTAAAATCTGTCCTCGTAAGATCCGGCATACCATTTGTTCCTTCTTTCTTGATTGCGTTTGTAATCACTTTATGGATTGGTAATCCTTTAATCTACTTACTTTAAGCAAATCTTTAAATATTTCTTCAACCTTATTGTTTTTATGCCTGAAATAATGCCTTTTGGAAGATTTGGTAAACAACGTTTATCTGTTGAACAGATTGCCTTGAAAGATTACAAGTATTTTGTATGGGTTATGGATAATATTGAACTAAGAAAGCCTTCTTTGAGAAATCGTTTTGATTATGTTGAGCATGTTGTTAATAATTTCAAATCTCAGCAGCCTTGTGCTAATTCTGGTTGTGATGAGCCTGCAAAACACGCAAGCATATACCGTAATTGGTACATGAATTACCAAGGTTCTGGTTTATCTTTTGTTTATTGCTCTGAAGACTGCTGGCATGCTGGCGCAACTGGAGCACAGCAAAGTAAAATATCTTTAGAGCCTCTAAAGTTCAGAACTGCTTTGGCTAGTACTAAAGGAGATACAAATAATTTAGTTAAGATGATGGCAGAGTGCATGGGTCTGCGAAAAGGCAGGAGAACAAAGGAATATCTTGAAGAATTCTTTGATAATTGTGAATTGTGGACTCCTTTTTAATTCTTAGTCCCAACATAAATAGTCTGTATTGCTTCCATGTATCTTGTTAAAGATTGTACTGGAACACTCTCAAATGTTATTTCAGGCAGTTTTGCAAATGCATATTCTTTTGGGACTAATCTGAATCTCAATACTTTGCTTGCTAAGTTTCCTGCAGAATTCATATTCACTAGTGGAAGTATTATTTTTCCTCCTGGTTTAAGTATTCTGGTTAATTCCTCCATTGCAGGTTCTACATTTTCTGTTACGCACTCAAGCATGCCTGATGATATCAAAAGATCTATTGACTCGTCTTCAAAACGTTTTTTTCTGCAATTTATGCTTCCGTTATAGAAAGCTCTTGCTTTTGTCAGGTCTCTTCCGTCTGCTTGGTATAACTCGAGAGGTACTTTTTTTCTTTTAGCTTTTCTTTCTGCAATCTTAAGCATGTGCGGGCTGATGTCTGCACCCTCTACTACTGTTGCAATTCCTTTTTTTTGGCAGTGTTTTGCTGCTGCAAGAGCCCATCTTGCTGTGCCGCACCCTATCTCTGCTATTTTTGTTTCTGGTGTTATATCTAGATTAGCTTGTTCAAAGAATTTACCTGGATGAAAATAGTGGCCTGTGATGATACTGCCTAGTTCATATAGATAGGAGAATACTTCACCATACTCTTTTATTTTCATTATTTGAAAGAATTAAGATAATATTATTTAAATCTTATTCATTTATTTTGTTTACGTCGCTCATGAAGTGTAATCCTGAATTGTCATCTATAAAGTAGTATGGATTTAATTTTGCAACCAACTGAAGCACTATGTCATCTTTTACTAATGCCTGATCTATTGTTATTCTTTCTGCTTGAAGCCCAATTGTTGCTTGATTTTTAGAGTATATATTTGAATGCTCGTGCTCAAATCCTTCTTTTTCAAGCACAGCTTCTGCTATTTTTAGTTCTTCTGGACTCCATAACACTACATCATCTACCGATTGTTTTGGACTGTCTTTTATCACGTAGATTGCCATTTTATGGATTTAAATTTTTAATTATTTATAAAGTTGTTGTATGTATAAATCTAAAGCTGTCCTTTGTTCGCTATAACAAAGTCAATTGATTCTTCATAGAAATCATCCAGGTTCATTGCAGATAATGTTGTCCTGAGTCCGTCATAGAATACTCCATTTACTATGTCCTTATGATGCTGGTCATACCATCCAAGCACTTCTATGTACCATTCTTCTTTAGGCGAGCCGTGTTTCAGATGTATCTCTATCTGTGTTGCTGTGAATGCTCCATCAAAAGCATCTGCTATGTCTTCTGGTCCTTTGTATTTCTTTTTTAGATATTCATGAACCTGCAGTTCAACAATCCTGCTTAATAATTCCTGTCGCGGATTGCTTATCTCCGTATGCATTAGTTTTAATGGCAATTCTTTCATATTCATTTTAATTCCAGTACTGTTTTTAGATATTTAAAGCTATGGAAAGTTCTTTCAGAAAATTAAATTAGATTATTGAGTCTCAATAACCTTGATTATATGCCATCCAAACTGAGTCTTTACTGGCTTTGATAATTCTCCTGGTTTTAATGAAAAAGCAGCAGTCTCAAACTCTTTGACCATCTGATTCCTTCCAAACCAGCCCAAATCTCCTCCTTTTTTGCCAGAAGGACAGGTTGATTTCTCTTTTGCTATTGCATCAAAGTCTTTTCCATCTTTCAAATCATATAGAATAACATTTGCTTCTTCTTCAGTTTTTACTAAAATATGTTTTGCATGCACTTTTGTTGCCATTGTTTCCTCCTTGCTCGGAACATCCTGTTCTGAGACTTTGGAACTTTCTTGAAGTTCCAATTTTTCTTCTTCAATTTCAGTTTTATTTTCTTCAACAGGTTCTGTCTCTTGCGAATCTGTAACTTTTTCTTCAACAGTTTCGTTCTTAGACTCTTCTTGTGTTTCCGCCTCTTTTACAGGCGCATCTTTGTTCTCAACAGGCTTTACACAAGCCGTAAGAACCAGTAAAATCATTAGTATAATTAGTATCTTTTTCATTTTAACTTCTAGAACTAGTTCTGGTTTATATATTTTTTGGGGAGTTCAGAATTGTTTTTTTGACTGCACTTTTTTAAGCGTGATTTTTTCTTCATTTTGTCTGATTGTTATATTGAAGTTTTCAAAGAATCCAGATCTTCCTAGTAGTAATGGTACATCTGCTTTTCTGTTTTGAAGAATTAACACAGGAACTGTAATTTGATGTGTTTCATGTTGACCTTTTATTACGAATTGCATTCTGGATTGTTTGACTTTTGTATTTCCGCCTATTCCTCCAGTGTCTTGCTCTATTCCTTCTGTCAGACCCAGAAGTTCTGCCAAGTCTTTTGGGACAACAGTTGTGTCAGCTCCAGTATCTAGAAGTGCAACTACTTTTATTAGTCTTCCTTCTTTAGTTCTTGCGTAAATATAAATGTATGGTGCTTTTCTCAGACTTCCATCTTGTCTTGGAACATGCACGTATCTGAAAGTAATTGCCATTTTAGAATATTAGAATTTCTTTTTTAGGTATTTTTGCAATTGTTGGTGTTGTTTTGCATTTGTTGATTTCTTTTTTTAATTTGGCAATATCTTTATTATGCGCTACAACTTCATTTTTGCATATAACTACCCATTCTCCGATATATTTTGCTAAGTTAGAATTTGGCAGGACTTTGTTGATTGTCATGTAAATATATAAGCACCAATTCTTTATAAACTTTTCTTAAAATTATTCGGAAATTTTATGGAGAAGTTTATTTCTTAAACTGCTCATCAAATATAGATTCATCTGCCCCTGTATTAGGGTCGTAAAAGTTTAGCTCATCAATTGTTGTTATTTTTTCATTTGAGATTATGTGAAAAGTATTTCTCATTCTTGGGTGCTGGATAAAAGCAATGTACTGGTTTCCAGCCACTCTTGGATTTATTTCAAATATGCCTGCAGGCATCTGTGTTACGATTGCTATTCTGTTCTTGCTTTCTAGTTTTTTATAGATTCCCTGGCTTAATTTGCTTACGTCTATCTTTTGCAGGTTTTCATGCGCTTTCATCTGGCCTTCCTTGCTTTTTTCTCTGAGTGCTTTATAAGATTCAAATTCTTCAACAACAGCTTGCGCATCATCTATCTCATCAGGCCGCAGCAATTTGAATGTATATCCATTATCTGCTGCAGCTATTGCAGCTTCTGCAGTTATTACTGCAATTGATGCTAAATCTTTTAGTTCTTCATATCTTCTAAATATTTGTTCTCCTGGCGCAAGTATCTCTAACTCTTCATCTTCTTCTGCAAAATCTTCTAAATAATGTTCTCTGGATTCTCTGACATTATCCAAAACAAATTCTAATGTTGGTGCACCAGCTTTATGAAGATTTGAAAACACTATCAACTGAAGATTATTCTCTTTAGCAATCTCAACAATCCTGTTTTCATCTTCTTTATCATACTTAAAATCAGTCATATTCAATAGAAACAGATGTTTTAATTTAAAGGTTTTGGAAAGGTTTAATAATTACATTCTACATTCTTTTTTTCTATGATAGAATTCAATCCTGATGGAAGCATAAAGATTCCTGAAGCTATTATTAAGAATCAAGAAAAAAAAGAGCTGAAATTAAAAAAAGAAAGATGTATTCTTGTTAAAAAAGAACTTGTTGATTTCAAGCCTAAGAAATGTGTACTGCATATTAGGTTGTCAGATGCTTTTACAGATAATTCATTTATTTCAAATATATTTAAGGATTTCCAGAAACATTCCGAAGTTCCTGCAAAACTAATCCAAATAACTGAAAAAGAATTCGATGTTGAGATAGGAACTGATTTCCGAAGATGCAGAGACTGCACAACCTTAATACGAAGACTAAGAGAGTATCTATCTGGCAATATAATCGAAGACAAAGGCAGTTGTACACTAAAAGAAAGAAATTTTGCTTATGAAGATTATTTTGGGTAAGGTTTAAATAATCTGATTCTTATTGTATTACTATGAAAAAATCAGACATGCGTAAATGGCCAATACCTGCAGGAATCTTCATCGGCCTTGGAATCGGAATTCTCACTGGGCAAGTTGCTGCATTTGTGCTTATTGGACTAGGCGCAGGTATTTTGATTACTTATTTAGACAGAAAGAAATAGTGTAGGAAAATTTAGTTCTTGTAATACTTTCTTTTTTTAATTAAAAATATGAATGCTGCTGTGTAGATAAGAAATCCTGTCAGTATTGCTTAGTGTATATTTTGATAGGTATTGCAGGAGAATTCATTTTTTTGCTATTCTTTTTCTTTTCTCCGGCTCTTTCAGGTAGTTTTCACCTGTGATTATTGTTTTGCCTATCTTTTTTTCAGCGTCTTTTCTTGCATTGCCTGCTACTTTTCCACCGTCTTTTGCAGCATCCTTGCATTCAGTGAAACCTTCTGCTTCCTTGTTTCTTGTGATTTCAGTAGTCACCCTTTCTCCAAGCATTGTGAATATGAGTTCCAGGTCATTCATGTGATCTCTCAGGTTTTCCTGCTTCAGGCCTTTTAGCTTTTGGTATTCTTTTGGAGTCATCCCAAAAGTTGCTTTTGATATTTCTGCTGTCAAGATTGCAAATTCCTTGTCTTCTTTTACGCTTCTCTTTTTCCATTCATCTGTGAGTTCATCCCTTACTGCAATGCCTCTCACTCTTTTTTCAATCCATTCA
>JAHWHT010000108.1 GCA_019323135.1 Candidatus Woesearchaeota archaeon | reverse complement strand
TGTGAAAAAATAAGCATAGGTGTTTGACATCCTAAGAAAATGGAGAATGCCAAAATAAGTACTCACATTTTTCAAACAAATAAATTTAATTAATTTATTACTAATTTTGGAAATGGCTATTCTTTAAATAGAATGGTTAATATAAAAAAGGTGGATTGTAGCCTAAAAAACTACATCTGCCTTCATAATTCTTTGATAAAAATTGATGGTAAAAAAAATAATACTTTCAATGTATTATCATAGGCTTAAATGCCTATACAAAAAAAAGGTGTAATGTGGCCAATTGATAAAACAATTGGAAATGTTACATTGTTTTAAAATCATCCGATTCTCGTATGTTAGATAGGATGGCTATCTCATTAACTTGAGTTGGTTCAATAACAGGTGGTTTGTAGCCTAAAAAACTACATCTGCCTTCATAATTACAAAAATTTGATAGTAAAATCTAACTAATTTCTTTCTGATTAGGAACAGAGAAATGGAGCCAATTGACATCGTTTTTCTGGCGCTCCTTTGGGCATTTGCCCAAGCGAATCGTAACCGACCAATCGCGTGGAAGGAGGCAGCTGTTGCCAAATGGCATTCAATTGCCAAATGGTTCAATGCCGACCCTACCAAGCGACAAGGTCTCAACGACCAATTGGAACTGGTGTATGATGTGGTTGAACAACTACAACATTCCAAGGAACATCCCATAACTCACGACCGCATTGAGGCAGTGATTGGTGGAGATGAATTCCAGTCACTCAAGGATGAATTTGGACACTGCATTCATCAACGCGTCAAAGGAGATGTATCTGCACTCAATGAAAAGAATGCAGATGAACTCTTGAACGCATTTATTGCAGTCCTCAAGAACGTCACACTGGAACCTACCGAAGACCAACTGTTCACTTCAATCTGTCAAATTGGCGGAGAACAATTAGTCCGTGCAAGCTGTCGCGGCAGAATTACTGTTGAACAAGAACGGAGGGTTCTGAGGAAGGAAAAGAAGCGTTTTGCACATGACAAAGCTCAAGTAGTGAAGTCAAGGGAAGAAGTTACCAAGGCACAATCAGAACTTGAGAAAAAGACGCAAGAAGAAAAGGAAATGCAAGAACGCCTCAACTCTCAGATGTCCAAACTGATGGCTGTCAGAGAGATGGAGATGCAGATTGCAGAACTCACTGCGAAAATTGAAACATTGCAATCATCTTCGGACACGTCTGTTTGCGCAATCTGTCAATCAAATGATGGAGATGTTGGTGCAATGGTCAAATGTGGTCACCGTTTCCACAAATCGTGTATTGACCGTTGGTTCACTATCAAGCAAGGTCGTGGAGATGATTCATGCTGCCCACAGTGCCGAGAGCAGATTTCAACTCAAGGAACTTGGTTTGCACCCAAAGTCTTCTGAACAATTCTTTGCATGAACAAAAATTATAAAAAATGATTTAAAAACATATTTCATAGAAATGGAAAATAAAATGCAGAAGCAAGATATTGAAGATTTTCCAGAATTGGATGATACCATCTATTATAGTGGATATTTTATTCACAAAACACATGAATATTTACAGAAATGGATTGCACAACAATTTTCATCCAGTTCCAGTATTAAAAGTTTGAAAAAGAAAAAGCAAATACAATCCATTTTGGAATATTTGAGCAAATTTATAGAAAATGTGGAAGAACCAATTTCGTTCCAATTTTTTATTTCACCTGAAAAACCCCTTTTTTTCTATTTGCAAAATTCTCATATCAATACAATCCAAAAATACCTTAAAAAAGACAACTATCTATCCACTAATTTACAAAAAGATTTCTGGATTGATTTATATTTTAATGAAGATTTTACAAATGTTTATGAACCACAACTTAAAAAAGAAAGTTGGGTTCTGCAACATTATTATTTTACAAAAACTAAGTTTGAACAAAGAGATAAAATTCCAGAAGATAATCGGGAATACATAACTAAATTCAAACCGCAATTTTATATTAAAACAAAACAAAATGCAAAATATCCAGAATGGGATAAAATATCATATGTAGATTTTCCAGATGGAAATAATGTTCATACACAATTAATAGAAGCTTTATGTAAATATCAACAAGAAAATAATGAGAAATATATGGGTATTGTGTTGGCAGACTTGGAGAGAAATCCGGATTTGTTTGTGTTTGGGAATGATGTGATAAAGGAGATAAGGAATTATGGGATAAAGGAGATATTTTGTTATACAAAATACAAAAACAAAATTGAGAAAAATATTCCAAAGGATTTTTTAAATTTTAAATGGATAACTTTTGATGATAATATGCAAA
>JAHWHT010000107.1 GCA_019323135.1 Candidatus Woesearchaeota archaeon | reverse complement strand
TAAAAGAAGCAAAACGGTTAACAAAGGAGTTATATGGTGATAAAGGAGATGATGGAGAATTTAAGACATTTTCAGAGAAAGACATCACTTTCTTAAAAGAACGATATGACGAGGAAGCAAAAGATACTGATGAACAACTTAAAGAGATGGTTGATAAATTGAAGCAGCTGAATAAATGGGATGAAACACTTTTGATAATCACTGCGGATCATGGAGAAGCATTTGGAGAAACAGGATATATGAAACACCCTTTGGGTGAAGTAAGCAATCTGAATCATATTCGAGTACCTTTCATTATCGCAGGTGGTCTTGCAAAAGATTTGGATATTAAAAAAGCAAACAATGGCCTTATTTGGAATAAAGATATTTATGACATAATTCTTGGGGTTGCAGATGGACAAAAACAGATACAACTAAAAGAAAATGATTTTGTAAGGGGTGTGAGAAAGAAAAATACTGTTTTCTACATACATGCCTTGTATGATCCGGTAAAAAAAGAGATTATCAATCCAGTGCCACCTGCTTAAGTAATACGATAGAATTTATCTTTTTTTAATTTTAGTTTCTTATTTTGTGGATTCAGTTTGATTGTGCAGTCCTTATTTGCGCACACCCCGTATCTTTTGTTTGTGAATCTTGAAATGCAAATAAGTGTTTTGTTAGGGGGATTTGCGATTACTTTTTGCGATTTTAGCGATATTTTTCTTATTTCTCCTTTTTTTAGAGCAAATCTTCCAATAGAGTATTTTGTTCCATCCTCTAAAACATAGAATCTATTTGCAAGTTTATCGTGATAGTTGAATTGCAGATAAATAACGCTGTCTTGCTTGTTTTTAGAGTTATCTAAAATTATTTGTGATTCTACTTTTTTAACTTTAATCGGGTATTTCCAGGAAAGATACAGATCGCCCAAAGGCATTACACTGATTCTTTTCCTTATTTTGTCCTTAAGAATGTCTTCATACGCTTGAAATCTCTTGTTTAGTATTCTGCCGTCTTTGTAACCTCGCTGACACCAGACATGCATCAAAGGAATCTTTGCAACCCTTGTTAATCTCCGTAGTAATTTGTGCCTTAAAGATATCTTGTTTCGTTTAAACCAGCGCTTACAAGAACCGCCTTTGAAGTAGAATGGCAGATCACAAAGCAATCGGTTCCACTTGATTTCATCAACTTTGCCTTTTGATATCTTTGTTGTAGGTCCGATTAGATACTTATCAGAATGCATTATAAATCCACTTTTTGCGATGTTTTTTGCAATTTGCTTGTTCCAATTGCAGCCAGGGCTTCGCCAAATCAATACTGAATAAGGGTATTGCGTTATTGAGAAAACATTTTTTTTGATGAAATCTGCTGATTTCTTCGCATTAAAATAGTTTTCAGCAGTGTCAATATCATTATGCTTGTATCCATGGGCGCCTATTTCCATGTCGAGTGCAATTACGCTCTTAAGAGCGGTTCTTAAGTTGACTCCGTCTTTCACTGCACGATCAAATGGTTCTGGGCCAGGCAAAAAAAAAGTTCCTCTTATGCCCCATTTTGCAGTTACTTTAACTAGATCCATTTCTTCTGCTAATGTAAAGTCGTTAAAATTCTTTGGGCCTTTGTTAAACTTATCTTGATACTTATTCCTAAGAAAAAGATCATCTAAATTCAATGCAAATATTGGGTCTTTGTTGAAGATTATTCTTTTTTTAACCATTTATACATTTTCTCATAGAGTTTGGAACAGAATATTCTTGTAACATTTTTTTCTGTGAATTTTCCGCCAAAGCTTTCCTTGAACTTGAATATGCCCTCTTCTTTTGGCGTTCTGTTTGGGTGTGCAACTGAGCTTAAGTCAAAATACTTGAAACCAGCGGCTTTTGCATCTAGTATTGCTTTCCAGAGCAGTAAATTATTGGGGTTATATTGCCTGTATTCTATGTCGCTTGCACCTGCTCCATAAACTGCGACATTTTTGTTACCTACAATCATAACTCCTCCTATGATCTTGCCTTCAAATAATGCGATATAGAATGCACATAATTGGTTCAAAACAAGATTCTTATAGAATGATTCAAAATAAGAAAACGGCCGCACTTTAGCACCAGTTCTTTCGTATGTCACAACGTGAAGATTATAGAAGTTTCTAAGGTCTTCAAGTGATTCAACTTTTTTGGCTTTAACTCCTGATTTTTCTGCTTTTCTTATTGCAGTCCTTGCGTTTTTCTTGAGATTTGCTAAAAGATCTTCTTTTGTTGGTTTTAGGTCGACTACGAATGTGTATTTTTTATAACCTGGTCCAGAATAAAATGCATTCTTATCTAGAT
>JAHWHT010000106.1 GCA_019323135.1 Candidatus Woesearchaeota archaeon | reverse complement strand
AACGTCTAAGTGTTTTTGTAACCTTCTAATAGAATGTCTTAGATAAATTGTGTCTTCTAATCTGTGTTGTGTTCTACGAAGATCATCTTGTGTATCTTCTAATCCACCATTTGCCCAGCCGTTTATTCCTAAAACTGCAACACCATCTACAATTACGACATTTTGATAAAGCATTACTACTCCGGGTATTTCGGAGATTTTTTCTTCTAATTCTTTTGTGCGAAACTCTTCACCGAATGGTGCTAGTTCATATTCTAATGTACCGGGAATGTAAAAGACACATTGATATTGAGTGGCTAAATGAGAAAGAGTCTGCACCACTGTTCTTGGATGTACACTAATGTTTCCAGGAACTAAGCAGTACAGACTCGAAGGTTTATTTTCCCAGTTAAACGATTCTTCTATGTCCAATCGCAACTCACTAAGAATATCAAACCCAATCTCGTGCATGGCTTACAACAATTATTCAGCAATAGTCATCTTAGGCTTTCGAACGCCTGATTTTTTACTAGTTGATGCTTTCTTTTTTGTTGCTTTCTTTTTTGTTGTTTTCTTTTTTGTTGTTTTCTTTTTGGTTTGCTTTTTAGCAGGCTTCTTTTCTACGCTGTTTTTTTGCTCTGGTGGTAATTCCTCAATTGGACTAGGTGTTGAGGGGAATGGATCGTACGGCTCTTGGTTACCTGCATCAGAACTATCCTTTGCCATTTTCTTATAAAAATATACCCCTACACCAACTGCAATAATCGCAATTACAATAATAAAACTAAAATCCATCACATATTCTCCTTGTGTTTATGATGTTTGTTTTGGTTTGCGGTTAGAAGATTTACGACCTGAAGATTTTTTCTTGGTTGTTTTCTTTGCTCCGCTTTTTTTAGAGTCAGACTTTTTCTTTCTCTTTTTGGGCGGTGCTTTACCACCTACCCAGGCTTCGTTTACATCAGGGGTTGAAGGATCATCTGCGACAAATCTACCTCTGCTGTTTTTTGCTCGAACAAATTCTTGTTCTTTTTTCTTTAATGTTGATACTGCGCCAAAGTCGTCATTGACTGGGCCAGCTTGACCGCTTGAACTTGAGCGTTTTTGAGCACTCTTAAATGCTACGAAAACGATAAAAGCCCCTACTGCGGCTAATAATAGATATAATTCCATGATTAATTCTCCTAAAAACATATTTATCTATATAAAATTTGGCTGTATATAATTTATTGGCTAGTTTGATTTGTTTGCATAAATACTTTATTATGCGTGATTTAATAGATTTAATTACAGTTTTATCCGAAGACCAGTCTGTAAGTGCTGGTATGCTAATTGCTCCTAAGAATTCTAAAAGATTTAAAATGCCTGTAATTGGTAAGGTAGAAAAAATGCAACGTCTTGCAGATGCAGGTAACGGCAAGGCCAGAGCGGCTACTTATGCTGATACTGATTTGATTGGTTTTGCTTTAGAAGATAAAGATACCACAACACATGATGAAATAGAGATTATTCAATATCCAAGATTTGAAGCATTGATCTCAGCTATTTTAACAAAACAACCTTTAGAATTAAGCGATGGCTCAACTGTTGTTATAGACCCTGACGAAGCTGATCGTCTAGAGGGACTGGTACAAACTGGTGACTTTAAAGGTACTATCACACTTAAACTTGCTAATGGGGGAGAAATTCGTCTGGGTCAATTAGCAAAAACTTCAAGATTTGGTGGACAAGCACTTGGTGGTACTGGAGGGCAAGAATTAGGAAAAGAATCAGTATTAGTTAAACCCAGTCAAATTGACATCACAGATGTAACTTTTCCTGCGTCACAGTTAAGTCAAAAAATTATCAATAACGAGATTTTGCAATCAACTGATTATGGTAGAAGCGTTATTGAAATGGCAGAAACTATATTAGAGGGACAAAATCCTGAAATTCCTCAAGGATATTCTAATAAAGTTAAATCTGCAATACTTGATTATGCGGGAGAATACTTGGGTGTTCTTGCTTTACTTGAAGGTGTTTCTGAATTTGTAAACTTAGAAGATTTTGAATCTTGGTTAGGTGGAAGTATATCTGACCTTGATCTTAACTTTCCTGGTAAAACCAATGTTCCTCTTGCCGATAGTTTTGCTATTATTCGTAACAAGAAAACAAATCACTCAATCAGTATTTCTAGCAAAAGAGACAAGGGAGCCGCTCCTAGTTTAGGAAAATTAAAAATACCCGATGAAGTTAAAAATGATCCAGAATTAAAAGGTGCAGTTGAATTTATTGAATTGTGCCAAGATAATTCTTCTTTACCTAAACCATTGTCAATTTCTTCAATTTTTGCTGGAATGAATATTT
>JAHWHT010000105.1 GCA_019323135.1 Candidatus Woesearchaeota archaeon | reverse complement strand
AGCCAGATGATTGGAGTTTCAAGATACGAGGAATCTTCTCCACAACCATCTTCAATCCAGCATCAACAAACAAAGGCTTGGCTTGCATATGAAAAATGTCCCACAAAATATCCATGAAGTTTTCTCTACAACCAAAAATGCCCTTCTGACCAATCATCAAACTGTTCACATTGAAGTCATCGCCCAAATAATTCTGATGAGCTGACACATCAACATTAAAAGAAATGTTGTTCTTGGCATCAAACATCACCATGGAAAACTTCTGGTAACTCACATTGCGAACTTTGTTGGTAACAGTATGAACATCAGAAACATCCGCAAAAACAAACGGAATACCCTTCACCATCCCCTTCGAATTCACCACCAAAGCCTCCAAATAGTCTCTGACTAACTTGAAGTTTTTCTCTGATGCCTCAATGGAAATGTCGAAATCCCTCACAAAAGGGCTGCCATACTCATGTATCTCGTGAACAGGTGTGCTCAAGAACTCAAACATCTTGCGAACTCCAGATCCAAACCCACTCACCTTGATGTCCTTGGAAAACTTGTCCGCAAACGTCTGCAACAGAATGATGAGCTTCACATAGCACAAAACCATGTTCTTCCGATTCTCCTGCCGCCTCATCAACATCTGGTCTCTTCCAGTCTTCTCCAGTGTCTCTCTCACTCCCTTCAATTCCTCCTTGGTCTGCTGCAATTCCTCCTTGGTCTGTTGCAACTCCTGCTGCAAAACCTCATTCTTCCTCCGCTCCTTCTCCAACAACCAATACAAATCCTCCTCCTCATCTTCATCCTCATATACATCCTCTGGAACCTCCTCCACCGGCCGATTGGCACAAGCTTCTTGATGTTCTCTGCGTGCAGATGTGGATGGACGACGATAGGTTCTGCCAGGAAACCGAAGACCTTCTTCTTTCCAAGTGTAAGGCTTCTGGACGATTGCGGCAGGAAATCCTTTGTGAGATCGTCTTTTGGGACCAAACGCATTTCTCTTCTCTTTCAATTCTTTCTTCTGCGCTTTTTGGATTCCTTTGTCCAAGGAAGGAAACTCTTCCAAGGAGACTGTCGCCATTTTTTCTTGTTTGAAAAATACTACAAAAAATAATGGCGGCGGTTAAATACTTATAAATGATTTTTTTTTACTATCAAATTTTGCATTTTCTTTAAGTATTTTTACATATCAAAAAAATTGATTTATTTTTTTGATGATTCCAATAATATTATATCACTAAATAATGTTTAGGTGTGTTTTATTTTCCGTTTTCATATTGGGAATTGCTTCTGCAATTCCTGCAATTCAAACAAATGATGTGAATGAGGAACATTTTCCTACTGTTCACAACGATGACCAAATTATTTCAGATATTACAGATGGAGAATTAGATAAACATATTGAAAATGAACTTTGGTGCCCTATCTGCGAATTTCTTGTCCGTGAAGGTGAAGACTTCCTTTCTAAAAATTCTACAGAAACAGAAGCTACAAACTTTCTTAACAAAGCTTGTCATCACCTCCCGAAACAAAAACAAGACCAATGCGAAGAATTCGTCAAAGATAACTACATCAAACTATTCAAATACATTATCGACAAAGAAAGTGCACCAGTTGTCTGTTCTCAACTTCATTTTTGTGAAAATGATATCAACGAAATAGATGAATGTGCTTTTTGCAGATTTACTGCACATAAAATCGAAAATTTTATGCATTGTAATCACACGTTGATGGACATTATCGAATTTGGTGAAAATTTCTGTGAAAAACATAATACTGGATACGAACATTATTGTGAAGCAATGATTCCTATCTACTATTCCGAAATTATTCAAAAATTAGTTGATAGACACAACTTCGTTGATGTTTGTGAAAATATGCATTTTTGCACTGCTGATACTCACTCTGGTCTTGACCATCTTGCTATGGATAACAATGAAGAGATCTATGATGGTTCAGAATATCATTAGAGTAAATATGCAATTTAAAAAATATTAATTATATTATAATATGAACCCATTTGAAGCTGATTTTTTAAATGAACATTTTTCTTATATAGATGTACACGTTTCCCAAAGAAATTCTCGTAAAAGTTGGACAATAATTTCTGGTATAAATATTTCAGAAAAAGATAAAAAAGAATTTTTACAGAAATTAAAGAAAAATTTGTCGTGTAATGGTAATATTGATGAAAATGGAAATGTAAAAATAACTGGTGACCATAAAAAAGAAATTTCCTCTCTTATAAATAAATTCCTTGACTTCCCTATCTCAAAAATTCGTCTTCATTAAACTCTCTAATTTATCCAAACTGTCTCCCATTTTTTCCATTTTATCCCTTAT
>JAHWHT010000025.1 GCA_019323135.1 Candidatus Woesearchaeota archaeon | reverse complement strand
TAGGATGTAATAGTAAAGTATATAAATAGAATTATTAAATTTGTTAATAAAAGAGGTGTTACATGAAACAATCTGCGGTAAAGACTATATTATTCTCAATAATGGCATTATTTATTTTCTGTTCAACAGCAAGCGCATATACTGTTTTTGGAGGAGCATTCTATTGTACTGGTTGTGCAGATTGTACTAATGCATTAAATAATAATACTTTAAACTTAGTTTATGTAAACGCTTCACTTACTTCTCCAGGATTGTCCTGCATAGATAATCCTGCACAATTTAGCAATAAAATATTAGATTGTCAAGGAAATACTATGACTGGCAATAATTGGATTAATACCAGGGGTATATTTGTTAATGGCAAGGATAATATAACTATACGAAATTGTAATATCTCTAATTATAATTATGGAATACGGTTTGCATTTAGTTCAAATAATACATTATTAAATAATACACTGCACTCTATTCAATATCAAGGATTAGAATTAAACGACCATGTTAATTATACAGATGTCATAAACAATACTGCCTATAATAATCAATATGGATTTAGTTTTGATAATAATGCTACGCATAATAATATACGAGGAAATTTGGCGTATAATAATTCTCAATATGGTTTTGAATTTGATAATGGTTTTTATCATAATATAATAATTAATAATACTGCAAAAGATAATGGAGATAGTGGATTTAACATGGATTCTGGATTTAATAATACATTCATCAATAACTCACTATATAATAATACAGACTTTTCATTTTATATTTGGGCAGATTTGCCAATACACTGCCAAAATACAATACTAAATACTACTGGCGGATATTTTAATAAACCTATACGATATGATCATGACACTGCAGGAATAACAATTCAAAACAGTGCGAATGCATATGCTGCAATAATCTGGTGTGGAGTGAGTAACTCTGTAATAAGAAATTCAACAATAACTAATGCTCCTGGACATATGGACGGATTTGTCACAGCATATTCTTTTAATAATAATTTTACAGATATCTTATCGCATGACAACCAATTTGGTTTGGCTTTATATTTGAGCCCAAATAACACTGTAACAAACCTGACAGTATACAATACGGGCAACACCGGCGCGTGGGTTGACTATGGCGGAATATTTCTTTATGGTAGTGCTGGGACACTGGTTATAAACAGTACAGCATATAACAATACACGAGGCGGAATATCTGCAACAGCATTTAGTCATAATACTCAAATGATAAATAATATAGCATATGACCAACCTGCAGGTTTGTATGTGGCTAATTCTAATAATTGCAATCTTACTAATAATACTGCATATAATAATACTGCAGGAATTGCATTAGCAGTATCATCCAATAACAGAGTGATAAATAATACTGTTTGGAATGGAACATATGGTTTTTACATGGACCGAGTTTCTAATACTAGATTTGAGAATAACACGGCACATTCCAATTCAAGAGGATTTAGTGTAACTCCTGCTACATATAATAGCTCTACTTTGACAATTGTAAATAATGAAATCTATAATAATAGCTTGTATGGAATAGAGCTGATAAATGCAGATTTAACTACACTTCAAAATGACCATATTTACAATAATACTGCCGCTATTTTTGTTCGAAATACAAATGGCACAATGCGTGTTACGATGCTTAATGAAATCTTGGACAGTGCTTCAGGTAATTATAGCAATTACACTAACATTTCTGTGACTGATACTGTTGGAATCGGCAATAGTTACTTGTTGTATTGGTGGCCTTTAATCACGCCAGTTGCTGCAACTACTACCTCTTTTGAAAATACATCTATGGGCATTGCATTTATAGGAAGTCCTGTAATTGATACTGTGCGATGGCATTGGACAGATGCGCAATTAAATTCATCAGGTATACCTGAGAATAAACTCTCAATATGGAGAAGCAATGGGACTGTATGGAGTTTAGTTAATAACCAAGCATTAAGCACAGCAGCAAATAGAATTACAGTAACTAATCTTAATACTGCAGGAATTTATTCAATCCTTAATTACACCGCGCCTGTACGGCCAAGAAGACCTACTGGTGGCGGAGGCGGCGGAGCAAGCAGAAATAGTGTGTATAATCAGGAAACTACTCCAACAACTACTGTTGTGACAAATTCAGTAATTCCGCCTGTCAGAGATGATATTCTTCCAGAAGTAGAAGAAATAATTCAAGAAGAAATAGCGCCTGTTGAAAGGATTCCTGAACAAAGAACATTTCAACAAAGAATATTCGCGCCAGAGAATCCAAGTCTTTATTGGTTTAAAATATTGGGCTTATTGGTATTGTTAATATTGATTGGAGCAGCAATATATCTCTATAAAAACAGGAAGTCTTGATTTTTTTAAATTAGTGACGTGAAAGAAATAGAAATCTTCAGTTTGACAAGTAACTTTATAAATTAACTTTATTTCTTATTTTATAGTGGGAGATTATGGCAGAGATAACATTTAATAGGGAGTATGTCCCGGCTAGAAAAGATTTATTGCATTTTGTAGAAGAAAATCTTAATAAAGACATACTTGCAGAAGTTGGAAAAAATCCAGAGAAATGGATTGAAGAATTGAATATAATCAATCAAATTCTGACAAGAGATTCGCTTGTGGGAGGATCTGGAATGGAGCAAGTGCCGCTTGGGTGGCATGGCCTGCAAAAACTAGGGGAAAATGTATTTCTTTATAGAGGTACTGAAAACAGAAGAGCAAGGGGTCTGTGGATTTATGATCCAAAAGCAAGACATAATGCCTGGGATCATTATAGACTAGGCACAACCGGCCAACTGCGAATAAACCAGGAATTTGCAGGAATTTCTTCAGAAGAACTGCTGCCAGATAATTTTGAGAAAAAAAGCAGAGTTGTAAAGCAAGATAAAAGACCTATTCATGAATTTGATGTAATGCATGACAGCAAGAGATTAACCATCTATGCAAAAGGATCGCTCACAGACATTTCCTTTATGTATCAACCCCCGAGCCACAGGCTGACAAATCTTTCTCGAGTCAGTAAAATGACATCTAGAGAGGAGATGGACATAAGCGTAAAGTTAGCAGAGCAAGGTGTCAAAACCCCTCCTGTTGTAGGTTACTATACATCAGATGTAGAAGAATTTCTTTTCTTGCAGGGCATTGAGGGAAAAACCCCTCCAGAATTTTTTGGAACTCACAGAAAAGAAATAATAGAGCAGGACGCAAAAATGCTTGCAACACTTTGTTTATTAGGGTACAGAAAATCCGGATTTGCTGATTTTGATGACAAAATATTTGATGGAACAGACCTTTATTTGATTGACACAGAAGATGTAAGAGACCTTTATTTTCCTTCAAGGCCTGATTTCAGGCAGATGGTCCTGAATCCAAGAGAAACAAAAACATTAGAAGCATTCAGGGGACTGCAAGAAGACAGATTCTTAAAATCATTGCAAGATGCACTTTACGAATACCAAGAATCACTTACGCCTACATTGGCAGACAAAGTTCTTTATGCCCGCACATTCTTTCGAACAATAGGGTGGGAAAAATCAACTATTCCCGAAATAAAAGACCTGGCAACTTTTCCAGGCGTATATCAGACATGGGATTCTTATCTAAGCATGATGTGTGATGCAGATTAAGCAAATAAATCTTGATACGTTCGTATTTTCATGAATGTATTTCTATCTTCTTTGAATAGCTTGACAAGAGAAACAACTTCTTTCCAACCAACTGCTCTTACAATGCCTGAAGGAAGTTGAATTATGTCTTTAGGAAGTTCTGTTTCTTGATTCCAGGGACAGTCGAATAAAATAGTAGGAATTTCTTCTTCTTGGCACTCTAGTGCGTATTGCAGGCAATCGTCAACTAAAACATCTATGTTTTTTTGCTTGCAAACCTTTGCTTTTGTTGCGCTTTTTTCTCCAGACATAGAGCAATTGCTTGTGAAATAAATATCTTTAAAATTTCCTGGATAATTTGCATCAATGAATGGCTTTGTTTTTGCAATAGCTATATCAACACGAGAGGTCACGACAAACAAATCATTTTCTTTTGCTAATTCTTCAATACCTTCAACAGAACCCGGCGTTGGGGTAATCAAATCAAAATCAGGAGCTTCATAAAATTCACAGATTCTTTTGTTAGATTCGTCTCTAGAGCAATTCCAAATCTTCCATAGGCTGAAAGTAGTAACATCTGCTCTCTGAACATTAGCTTTATACTCGCGATTATGCCAAGCCTGCAGATATGTATTGCAGTCTGCTAATGGTTCGTCACAATCCACCCCAACATTTAATCTCCCATCCATGAAAATTGGAAATAATAGGTGACTTATATAGTTTTGCTCAAATGGATTTGAGTTATTTAAACTAAAACTTTATAAATTATGCACGATTACCTATTTTGTGGGGGATGTAATATGGCAAAAGATGATAAAAAAATAGAAGAAGAAATGGCAGAACCAGAAGATACTGAAGAAAATCTATACAAAATTACGCATAATTTGAACGATGGGCAGATTATAGTTCTAAGAAGAAATACTCAAAATTATTTAAATCATTTACCTGAAGAAGAACAAGTTTCTTTGGGTATGGTCAATAAGAAAGGAGGAGATAATGCTCTTTATTTCAAGTCAACTCAAACAAGAGCGATAAGAATACATGAGCGATTAGAGGGGCATGCAAAAGATTGGTCTTATGCGGGCGCAAACCTCAAAATGGAGATTGTTGAAGAAGAACCTGAAAATATTATGAATGCAGAAGATCTTGAAAGATTAGAGGATAAAATTGGTGAAAGCTATAAAGAAGAATTAGGGAGACTTCATATGCAGATAGGGGGATTAACTACTGAATTAAACCATACCAAAGATGATTTAGCTGAAATGGAGGACCGCGCGATTGCTGCAGAAGACTCTGGTGCAGGTGTTTCTAATAAATTAATAGAATTAAAAGAAACAATTAACTCCTTAAAATCATTAAAAGAAACTCTTGCTAAAGGAACACTGGCAGATGCATGCATAAAATTCATCAATGCAAGATCTGAAAATGTTGAAATGCTTGAGCTTTTGCTTGCAGACATAAAAGAATCTGGATTAGATGTTGATTTTATTGCAAGTCCGCCAGATAGTGTTGAGAGATATGCAAAAGAAAAATTAATGAGAGCATTAAAAGTAGGGTATAGAGATTTAGAGAAATGTCTTGAGATTGGCGTAGCTGAGACTTGGGAAGAAAGCAGATTACATATGTCCAAAACAGATGTGAATGATGCAACAAATAAATTGACTAAATTAACCCAAACTATATCTACTGCTGATGAGAGTATCAAAGAATTGCTTGAAACAAATTTGAAGGCAGTTCTGGGTGGATTTAATTCTACTGTGCAAGAATACCAATCTAAACAAGATAGATATCAACAAGCAAGAGAGACGTATCTTAAACATCAAGAGGCAATTGAACAAGGTACAGATGAACTTGCCAGAGCAAAAAAACTCAAAGTAAGCCTTTCAGACTTAAGAAAAATGAAGTTTCCAGTATACAGTGTGCCTGAACAAGATGGAGCAACAGTATATCTTCCTGCATGTGCAGGAATAGCATATGATTCTTTAATAGAAGCAGTAAATCAACATGCAAAAGTAAAATCAGAGGAAGAAATCAGCGGAAATACTGTCTTAAGAATCGGTGGAAATAATGGGAGCTGGAATCTTGTGCGAGTTTTTAGAGCAATAAAAGAATCTTATGAAAAAAATACAGAAGCAGGAAAAATGGGAAGCAAATTAGGACTGCTTGTGCAGTTCTAGGTAAAGTGTTAGGGTTGAGGATAAGAGTGCCTAGAGTAATTTCAGTAAAATATATATACTCCAAACTCTAGTTCTAGTATATAACCTAAAAAGGAGGTATTAACATGACACCAATACAAATAATGGCATTAATTGTCGCAGTACTTGGAGGAATCAAGTTATTGGTAATTTTAATAGACCCAAAGATATGGCTGAAAAAAGTTGTTAAGCCAATATATGCAAATCCAATGTTTGCTAGTGTTCTTGGATTATTAATTGCAGGTGTGAGCTTGTATTATTTGAATAAGAGCTTTACAATTGTGCAGATATTTTCAGTGATGGTTTTCTTTATGGGCTTGATGCTGATGTCCTTTGCAACAGTCTCAAAAGAAATGCTTGCATTAGCAGATAAAGTATTGAAGAAAGATTGCTTGAAAAAATTCTGGCTACCAACATTAGTCTGGATTTTGTTATTGATTTGGGTATTTTACGCACTTTTTGCGTAAATTTTTATTTCTTTTTTTCTTAGAAACATTTAAATACCAGAAACAGTACCTCAATAGAAAAGAGGCGAGCCTCAGGAGGTTGAGAAGATGAGATTAATTCTTATATCAATGATAGCAATATTGTTATTTGCACAGCTAGCTTCATCACAGATGATGCCAGTAGGAGATCACAACGTTGCGAAAGCATTAAAGCCAGCATGCATGGCTACAAATGAGCTATACAATCAAATGCGGACATGCAAAGCACAGGGAAAAAATTACCAAGTATATTTTGATGCAAACCGGTGCAAGCAAATAAAGTGTGTTGATGCAGAAAAACAAAAGATCTGCCCATCAGCAGAAATGCTAGATAACACTATAAAAGCATGCAAGCGAAAAAACCAAGATTACACGCGTTATACGGATACTTTGGGGTGCAGACAAGTAAAATGCACTAGAGAAAAACCAGTCTGCCCAACTGCGTATGAATTAAATAAAAGAATGGAATCTTGCAGGGCAAATGGCCAAGAGTTCAAGTATTATATGAATGACTTGGGATGCAGGCAGATTAAATGCGTTGAGTCAACACAAACACCAACCGTGATGTGTAAAAAAACAATGTCTGGAAACTGTGTCTTGATAAACTGCGAAGATGGTTATCAATTCAATTCATGCAATTTTAGAAATTTTAGATAAAAGAGGTGATACTTATGGCAAAAAAAAGAAAGAAAACAACTAGAAAAGCTGTATGCTCTCCTTGTTCAGGAAAGCTTAATCCAAAAGCATTTGCTCTTGCAGCAGGTATTATATGGGGCTTAGCTTGCCTGATAATGGGACTTGCTGCAGCAAAAGGTTATGGAACTGGATTTGAAAAACTGTTTTCAACAATCTACATAGGATATTCCACTACAATAAGCGGATCAATAATCGGCGGAATCTGGGGATTTGTTGATGCGTTTATCGGCGGATACATATTTGTATGGTTATACAATAAGTTCTTGTAGAATTATTTTTTTATTTTTTTATTTTATATTCTACATCAAAACTTTGAAGAATAGCTTCTGCGATATCTTGAGTGTGCTGTTTATTTGTTGAAGAAACATACCAGCAGGTTTTACCCCAAATCTGTGTTGGAAAAGGAGTGACAAAACTGTTGAATTCCTGGTCATATCCTTTAACAGATTGCATTTTGTTTACTGCAGAATCTCTCAATTCTACATTATCGTGATCTTCTTGCGGAACATGAACTGTAGTAAAATAAACTACTTTTTTTGCTAAAGTTTCTTGAATTACGATTTCTTCAGGCATGATGTGTTTCAGAATGGGCTGGTTTAAAAAGATTATGCAGAAACATTTAAATATCTCAAACCCAGGCTTCTATAATATGAATATGTCCAGAACAGAAATCAGTCATTTACTAAGAGCGTGGTTTATTATTTCATTGGCATTTGCGATAGCATTTGTTGGGATTACTTTTGAGCCTGCTTTCTTGATTGTAGTTGCGATATCTGGCTTTACAGTGGGAATTGGTTTTATATTCCATGAATTAGGGCATAAATTTCTTGCGCAGAAGTATGGCTGTTGGGCAGAATTCAGGGCAAATAATTTTATGCTAGGATTGGCTTTATTGTTTTCATTTATGGGTTTTATATTTGCAGCGCCAGGAGCGGTTCATATCAAAGGATACCTGACAAAGAGAAAAAATGCTTATATTTCATTGATAGGTCCTGTTATTAATTTGATAGTTGGCTTATTTTTTGGGGTTATTGCGTTTTTTATTCCAGAAACGCAGATTGTCTGTATTCCTGGAATGACAATAAACTTTTGGTTAGGCTTATTTAATTTACTTCCATTTCCAGCATTTGATGGATTTAAGGTGTTTATCTGGAACAAAGCAGTGTATGCATTATTTCTAATATTGGCAATAGTTCTTACTTTTGGGAGCGGCGCAGTGTTTTCTGCTATAATGTAAGCACGTAGCTAACTTCGCTATGTGCATAATCAAAAAATATATAAATTAGATTGCAAAAAGCATGTATGGTGATACACATGAAGAGATTAATCGTACTAAGTCTAATATTATTGGTTGTTCTATTAGGATGTGCTGAACAACAAAAAGCAGAACAACATACTGTGAAAAAAGGAGATGTAGTTGGAGAAACTAAAAGTCAGATAAAATTCAAGATAGATGTGCCTGATGAAGCACAAGAAATAAAAGTAGAGGATATGAAGCCAACACCAATAGCAATTGATGCAGAATCAACTTCTCCAGATGATGAATGGTGCAAAGAAGGAGCAAATTGGAATTTTGAATCAACTGATTCGGAAATAGATGCATCTGCACAATGGGAAATAAAAGGATTAGTTTCAGATGGGGAGTATGCAGGACTATGTCATGTATTGTACACTGCACAGACGCCATTAGGAGAGACAACAATGGATTATTATTTTGCTGAAAATAAAGAATCTGGTTATTTTGAGATGAAGCTTCCAAATGGACAGGTAGTTAAGCAAGAGTGGACTGGATGAAGTGCATAATTAAACTGCATAGTTTTGGATTATTATTTTTAGGTCTTATTGCAGGATTCCTGAGTGCAGCCCTTGGTATTGGGGGCGGAGCAATAATGGTTCCTGCATTAGTTCTATTTTTTTGCTATGACATGAAGAAAGCCATAGGAACCTCTTTAGCAACAATAGTGCCAACAGCATTTGTTGGGATAATTGTGCATTATATAATAGAAAGTTCTAATATTAAATGGATGATGGTTTTGTTTATTGTTGCTGGCTCTGTTATCGGAGCAAAGTTTGGGGCAACATTGGCTAAAAAAATACAGAGCAAGATATTGAAAAGAGTATTTGCAGTATTGATAATTTTTACTGGCCTTAAGATGACTAACATCATCAAAATACCAACACAAGCAATCACAACAATAACTGCATATCCTTTGTTGATTGTTTTAGGGTTAGTTGCAGGATCTGCTTCAGCATTATTAGGTATTGGAGGCGGAGTGATAATGGTTCCAGTACTAAATTTGTTCTTTGGATTGAATATACATCAAGCAGTTGCAACTTCTTTGACTGTGATATTGCCTACTACTTTTGCAGGCGCAATATTTCACAGAAAATTTGATAATATTGATGTAAAATCACTTAAATTCTTGATACCTACTGCGATGGTTGGAGCAATATTAGGGGCAGCTTTCACAAATAGCCTGCCTTCAAACACAATAAAAATGATATTTGGAGTGTATTTATTTATCGCTGCAATACTGCTAATTCTTAAGAAATAGGCCAATAGCTTTTTAAACTGTGACTGCATATATTTTAAGTGGGAGAAGATGGCATATCAATTTATTCAGTCAGATGATGAAGCGCATGATTATCAATTAGTTTGGACTAGATGGGTGCGTGACCCTAAGCAATATGATATTTATATTGATGTGAATCCTTTTGGCAAATTAAATCTAACAGCAGAATATAGAGGTGAGAGGATTAGCAGCAACTATAAATCTGCTTCCGAGGCAACTGGTTTAGTGAGACTTCTTAGAAAAATGGGCATCAAAAAAAGAGATTTGCAGGGAACATCATTTTCTGATTGCAAACATGCTGGCATGATTGATAAATGGGGCCATTTAGTTAATTGGCTGGCTACTAGCAGTGAATGTAAGTAAATTATCTCAGAGTTGGTGGTAACAAAGATTAATATATATTAGTTTTATTTTTCTTCTTGAGGTGGGTAATAATGATAAACAATCAATCAGATATAGTAGAATTAATCAATGAATTAGAGACTCAACCAGGAAGAGTGCATGCAATTGTAGATCTTTCTAAACAGTACCAACTTCCGGAAGAAATGATGAAAGAAGCGATAGCTTTTTTTGAGTCAGAGTTTGACAATGAACCTGTTCCAGATGAATACAAAAAAAATCCGGATTGGCATAGGAAAAATCCAAAACCGCTTGAAACTGCTGCAACCCTTGCAAGAAAAATATTATGGATGGATAAAGCAGTTGACTTGGTTGCAAAAGCAAGAAAGCCAGAGAACGCTGCAGACATGGCAAAAGAATTCGGGCTTGATGAAAGAGCACTTGAACTCTATAAAGAGGCAGGCAAAACTTATTTGGCAATTGAGATGGCTAAGAAGCTTGAAAATTGGGACGAATATATTGCTTTGTGCCAAAAAGACGGCGCGCATCTAAAGGCAGTACAAAAGTGCCAAGAGCTTGGGAGAGACGAGGAAGCTAAAGAGATTGTCAGAACAAAAATAGAAGAAGCCATAAAATCAAGTTATCAGTCTCGAGAGGAAAAATTCATCAAACTTATCAAAGAAACAGGAATGTTTGATTTAGTTGAAGAGATTTGCAGAGAACAAGACCTGCCAAAGACTCTTGCAGGCATTGCCGCGCAGACCGGACACCATGCTGTTGCATTTGAGCTTTTCAAGGAAACCGGGCAATATGTTGATGCAGCTAAGCAAGCACTGCAATTATCAAATGAATCTGCACAATATCGTAGTGAGGCACAAGAACTATATTTGAAAGGAATTGAAGAAGGCTGTTGCTCAGGTAGATTGTCTAGGAAAGAAATTTTAGAGCTATTGAAAGAATGCTTGTCTAAAACAGGTATTTCAGAAGGAATTGAAGATAGAATCTTTGAGTATCATGTCAAGCTAAAACTGTTTGATGAGGGAATAGAATATTTTCGGGGTAGAGAAGATAAAACAAGAACACTGAAGATGTTGGAAGCTTCTGATCAATTTGTAAAAGCGAGAAATTATGCACTGGAGCATAAGATGACTGATAAAGTAAGAGAATTGGATTATAAATTAGGCCGGAAACCTTCTTTAGAAGAAAAAGTAGAACAAGAAGAGACTTTTGAGAATGCAATAGCTCATTATACATCTGCAATTAAGGAGGATGGTGCTAATGGAAATTATTATTCTGCTGCGCGTATTTCTCATGAAGCTGCTGCTTTTTGTAGAGCGCAGGGAAATACAGAAAGTGCGGAAGAATTTGATGAGCAAGTTAAGTATTTTAAAATTCTGAATGCCAGAGTGGAAGCAAAAGAAGCAGAAGAACAAGGCTATTGGGAAGGTGCTGCTAATTATGCTAAAGCAGCAGGGGATTTAGAGAAAGCAAAAGCGTATAAATTACTTCATTCAGTCAGTAGGGCGTTTCATACGCCTTAATTATTTCTTTTTCACTAATTATTTAAGCAACGTATGTATTCTTAGTGTCATTAAAATTCACATCAATTATTTGCAATATGGAAAATAAAATAAGTTTAGACGGAATTAGCACTGGACATGTGTGCACAGCGTATTTAAAGGAAAGATACATAGATTCAGGTATGACGACTTATTTTAATGGATTAAGCAAAAACAAAGTTCTTGAAATATACGCAGAAGTTTTGAAACTTAGAAAAAATAAAGGGTTTGGCCAAAGAAAACTTAGGC
>JAHWHT010000024.1 GCA_019323135.1 Candidatus Woesearchaeota archaeon | reverse complement strand
TAATTTTCAACCAATACTGATTATCAGTATAGCAATATTGATAATATTGATATCTTACTTTGTATTCAGGAGTCCTGTAGTGATGCGAAAAACTGCAACAGTAATCGCAACAAAAGAAGGCGGAATATCTGAATTAAAAATAATAATTGAAATCATAAATAGATCTAAAAAACAAATAAAACACGTGAAGATAATAGATAATGTGCCAAGAATAGCAGAACTAGCAAAAGAGTATGATGTTGGCACAGTAAAACCAGACAAAGTAGTTCAGCACGAAAGAAAAGGCACTTTAGTTAAATGGAGCTTGGATGAAGTAGATCCAGGCGAGGAAAGAGTAATCAGTTACAAAGTTAAAAGCAAGTTAAGTATTCTTGGAGGGGTTACTTTACCATCTGCTGCTGCTAAATTTGATGTAGGCAAAAGACATAGAACTGCTAATTCAAATACTCCTGTAATTGGATTTATAGGATAAGAATTATTTCTTTTTAGGCTTGCTTTCTTTTTTAGATTTCTTTTTTGACTTTTTAGTCCTGCTTTCTTCTTTTATTCTTAATGGACGATATCCATCTTCTATTTGGCAGGCTAAATCGTATGCAACTTCTGCATTCAGTGTATTGCTAACAAGATTGTCTAAGAAATCATTGAATTTTTTAATTCCGTCCTGTTCTGCTGGTTCCCAGTCGGGTGTTGGCAGTCCTTGGTGTGCAAGAGGTTTTCTGCCTATTGTGGTAGATACTCCATGATCCAAAGTTTCGTCTGAGACATACAAATTGGCTGCTGCATTTTGTATTTTAGCAAAAGCTGCATTTATGTATTTTTCATCTTTGCTTGCCAAAACCAGAACTGGTGTGAATAATTTAGGTTGATAAAACCCAACACAATTATCAAAAAGATAGAACTTTGCGATTGGTAAGTTCTTTACACTTGCGTTGTCGGCACTAGTTTCAACAGATTTAAAAAATAAATTACGTAATCTTCTGTCTATGGTACTATTTGGTTCATATGCTTTAACAGTCATTCCTTGTTCACCCAAAGATACTGGAAAGTGAAGGTATTTATATCAATATGTGAGGTGAAATAGCTATATTTAATTGCAACTATTATCTCGAAAACTTTATAAAGCGCACATAGTTATTCTGAGTTGCGGTTATACAATCCCCGCTTAGCTCAACGGTAGAGCGTTCGGCTGTAGATAATCGCTGTTTTGACGTTGCTATAAAGCTTGGATGATAAACAGACAGCTGAGACCGAAAGGTTCCCTGTTCAAATCAGGGAGCGGGGATACTTTTTATTAGGGGGGGGAGATAAAAGATGAATTATTTAGTATTAGCTAGGGAGATTCAAAAATTAGGGTATGGTTGTCCAGAACGGCCAAATGACTCAGAATGCGCAAAAGAATATGTTGAGTCAATAATTCAACAAATGGAACGCCGCTCTATTAGCAGGTTTGAGGCACTTGTAGAAGAACACGATGTGTCAGCAGATTAATAAACAAATTTATTCTTTTTTGATATAATGCTAAGAAAATTATTATGGTCTACAATTCTTGCCGCTTCTATTGCTGCAGGATGCCAGACAAAAGAACCTATGCTTGAAAGGATTTTGCCTGTTCCTGTGGGAACGCAAGTATGGGATACTGAGGCACAGGAAAGACAAGAGCAATTAGAGGAAATAGTTGAAAAGCATAAGATTCCTCATATTGCTGATGTTATTTATTATGATGATATCTTTAAAGACAGATATGTCCATGGCATGCAATCAGAATATGGCACAAGAAAAATAGTTGCAGAACATTTTTGGGAGGAATTCGGCAAAAACCCATATGTTGCAGTGACTATAATTCCAAATAAGCTTGTTGGCCAGGGCAAAGATTCAATGATGATTGTTTTTTCAGATGCTTTTAACAGAGAAAAAGAAGACTTGCTCAGTTTTTTAGTGGATCATGAGAGTGTTCATGCACAAGATAATGCAACTGGAGTAATTCTTGCAGGAGAGAAAGCAACACCTGAAATCATCAAGAAGATAGGCACAAAAAAGTATGAGGATATCATGGAACTGCGCGCTTATGGAAATCAATTACTGCAGATAGAAGACAAAAAAAGAGTTGTGTCTAGAAAAACAATGGATTTTGTAGTTGAAATGTACTGCCAACTACATGGAAAAATACTTGCAAGAGCAATGTCAGACAAATACGCCAAATCCGCAATAGAACAAGCACCCTACTTTCCTATGTTTGACACACAATCAAGAAAACTAATAATATATAGAGTAGTGCGGAAGAAATAACGCAAAGTTTAAAAACAAACTTTAGAAAAGTTTGATCAAAGCACTCTTTGTTCAGGCTCCAGAAGCAACCTATATGATGTTTGCTTTCGCAAACATGGGCTCAACACTTCTCTCGTCTTCACAATGTCTTGCGTCAATAGTTTGGCAAATTTACAGCCAGAGAACGCAAGATTTAAAAACCATCTAGATTTCTTCGTCAATATGCCCCAGTAGTGTAGAGGTTATCATGAAGCCCTGTCGTCCAAACTTTAGAAAAGTTTGATCAAACAGGCGGACATAAAGTCCTTGGATAGAAAGGCTTCGACCTGGGTTCGATTCCCAGCTGGGGCGTTTATATTTCTTGCAAAACTTTAAAAAGAATGCACTTGTATGTATCTGTTATTATGGGGGAAATAAATATGGAAAGAACAAAACTTAATGCAATAATATCTAAAGCGCCAGAATATGGTATTGAAGGCCGTAGCCAAGTAAATATAGAAGTAAGCGAGGTTATTTTACCTAAAGATTTGTATAATAATCAACCGATTCTTGTTAACGGCAAGTTATTAGACGAAGCAGGCTTGACAGATGAATTATTGGGTGAACGTGAACTAAACGCTTTTTGTAAAGCACAAGGCATGATGCCGCTTCAACTAGGCGATAGAATTATTATTTATGGAAAAGCAGACCGATTGGCAAGGAATCCGTCAGAAGCTTCGTTGATAGAAAAAACCGATGAAAATGGAACAGTATTAGCAAGATATCATTGGTATTAAGGATAGTATTATCTGCCCCTGAAGTGATGTTTTTTTGGTTACTTCTCGCTGGGGCGTTTATATTTCTTGCAAAACTTTAAAAACATTAATGAATGTATTAATAGAACATGAGCAATCCGTACAATGAATATTTAATGCGACCTATGGAAAATAACACGATTAGAGTATACTATCCTTTTATCGGAAAAAAAGGCAGGAGAGCGTATAAGACACTAGGTGATTTCACTGTTGAGGCAAAAGGTCTGGAATCCATTGCAGAAGAGATAATAAGGAAATCTGAAGAACTGGTGGAAAAATATCTTGCTGAAATGAATTGATTCTTTTCTAGAGAATAAAAACCATCAACTTTATAAATCCAGATTTATTAAATAATCTTAGCAAAAATATTTTAATTGCGATAAAAATTGATGACTGAGTTATTATGGAGGACAGAAAAAATGAGTGAAAAGAATAAATTGTTAAAACCGCATTATGATACGTTATCAACAGCATTACAGAGAAATAATTCTGGATTTGAACAAGAAAGATGTGATGTTGTTGCTTATGCAATAGTTAATACAGTGTATGATTGTTATAGTGATATTTATAAGGATATTCTTAATAGTGGTGTTGATGCAGATTTGTCAGTTCATGGATTGGATGAAATAGATACTTTAGAATTAATGCTTGATGCTGAAACTCATTTGCTCCAACAGGATATTGAAGTTTCTGATGAATTTTTAAGAGCAACTGATTGTGATGTAGGATCTACTTTATTACAAATATCTGAATCTCTTTATAGAGAAGCATTCAAAGATAACTAATAAAATAGCTCTAATAAAAACCATCAGCTTTATAAGGCGAGACTGGCTATTTAGAGGTAGCAACGATAGTTTATAGAGATGAGGAGTGATGACAAAATGAATGCAATAAAACAAGTAATTTGCGCTATTATGCTGATTCTGTTAGTTGGATTAGTTGGATGTACTGGTGTAATAAATGATACAGTGCCTGCAGCAACAATTGATGGCGATGCACAATTAGAGAGCGTAGATGTAACTGAAACAGCACCAGTTGTTGAAGAAGATGTTCAGAAAGAAACAATTGCTAAAGGAGAACATATGTTTGATTATGCAATTGAATTGTTTAAGACAAAAACAGCATCTTATGAAGACAATACTGGAAACAGCTATGAATTAACAACAGACACTTTGACAGTATGGATTGAAGACACAACTTTCTTGAGACAAGATTTTGCAATGAATACTGTTGTAATGGACTTAGAAAGCAAGACTGCAGTAGGTTCATGTGATGCAAAAGCAATCAGATTGTATGTTGAAGATCTATGTGCTCGTAATTCTGGAGAAAACACTGAATTAGAGTTTGATGAATACTTTGTCAAGACGCCAGTAATGTGGCTTGAAGAGTATAGAGATCATACAATAACCAGAACTCAGAAAGAAGTTATTTATCAAGGAAGTGTAACAACTTTGATAGAATTTGAAGACGGCACACAAATGTGGCTGAACTACAAAGGAATACCATTAAAAGTACTTCAGGGTGAAAATTTGGTTAACTTCTTTGGTGTACAACTAGCTTAAATTTTTTATTTTTTTTAAATTTATTATTCTAATTTTATTGTATATAATCTACCAGAGTTCGAATTATTCTATTATGCATTTTTTTAGTTTCTCTAATTTCCACTTCATCATCTGGCTCCCATACAACAGAAGGGAAACCATTGAATTCAAAAATCCAGGTTTTATCTCGTCCTTTGCCTAGGTCTATAGAGTACATTCTTGGATTAAATCTTTCTAATTTGCTATCAACTTGATAAACAACATCCATAAATTTATCATCTATATCTGAAATGTTGACGTGTTTGACTACTGCGCCATATTTAACTCCGCTGATAAATTGACCTTGCTTAGCTAATCTTGCATAGGCTATTATTGGTTTACCATTCAAAACAATAATTCTTAAATCGTGCCTGCAGCCTATTTCCAGTTGGTTTATTCCGCCTGAAGTTTCAAGAAATGGTTGGATAATAAAATCTTGATTTTCAATTGTTTTTAGTTTTGCATAATCTTCGTGATAAATATCAAATATTCCGTGTCCTGAATAATTACACCTTGGTTTTAAGACAATTCTGTCTGGATTTAGATCTGGATGCAGTTGTTTTGCTCTGATTGCCTCTATTTTTGCCACAATTTCATCAATAGATCCATTAACTGTTTCTGTAGGTATAGTAAATTTAGGTGTTAGTTCATGATTTGCTTTTTTATCCCTGCAAATCCTCATCAGCTCAGCAGGATTAAATACGTCAATAGCAGGGTGTGCATTAAGCTTTTCTCTTTCTTTGTTACGAATGTTACATCTATCCCAGATAAATTCAACTGGTCTGCTGCCTGTTCTATTCCAACCAGCTTGGTTATATGTCCATACTTCTGCAACATTTCCGTTTTCATAGCTGTCAAAATGAGATACAGTCATACTTATTCCGTGTTGATTTCCAATGCGTAATAGGTGTGCAAAAGAATCATTATTTTCTATACTTGAAAAAGGTAAATTTGCTGCAGGGTTAACTTCTGTGCTCAGTATTGTTATTTCTTTCATTGGTCTATCTGTTTAGAATGGTTTTTCCTGCCCAAAAGATTTAAAAAAGAGTAAATTTGTTTTATTCTTTTTTGCTTTCTGCTTTTTTTTCACAATCATCGCAGTAATACTTTTTTGCTTCACTTTTTTTAACTACGTATCTCTTCTTACACATCCTGCAATGTTGAACAATATTATATTCTACCATGGTTTTCTTCACTTATCTTAGGTATAAAGGAGGCTAGTTTATAAAACTTGGTTAAATCTGAGGATTTTTTGCATAGTAACTTATTTAAAGACAAATTTGTAATTCATTAATTGAATGAATAAATGTACTCAATGTGGTGTTTGCTGTAAAATATTTTTGATAACTCTTACTGAAGAAGAGTATAAGTCTGGCAGATATAAGACTGTATTTGAGGAATTTGGTTTTGTTGAAGACTTTGAGGAAGCTGAGAAAAATGGAGCAAATATTCTTGCTCAGCAGGATGATGGAAGCTGTATTTATCTTAAAGACAAAAAATGCTCGATTCAAGATACTAAACCTTCTGCCTGTACAGAGTTTTTTTGCGGGTCAAAAGACCCTGAATTTGCAGTAATGATTAAGGAAATAGAGGAGTATAAGTTGAATTGTTAAGTTTTTGAGTCATCTTTTTAAATTCTCAGTACTTATTCTGTTTTATGTTTCCTAAAAATTACTATGGTTTTGATATAATCCACACAAAAGATGATGAACTAGAGGAAAGAATTGTCAACTTTCTTAATCCTATACTTCTAGAGCTGGAAAATACATTGGAACCATGTATGCCAAAAGATATCGCGCAGTTACATGATGCGGAGGTATTAAAGCGTATACAACCTTAGGATACTATATTCTGCTTAACAGTAAAGCTTATAATAGAGTTGTTTTCCCAATGGTATTATAACCTAGGTGGAGAGTGAAGATTGATGAGAACTATATGCGTAATGAATCATAAAGGCGGAGTTGGAAAGACCACGACCGCAATAAATATGGCAGCAGGATTATCCAGAAAAGACAAAAGAGTGCTATTAATAGACTTAGACCCGCAAGGCAATATTGATTTATCCTTGAAAGTAGAGGCAGATCATGATCTTTATGATGCATTGACTGGCAAAGTAGTTCTAACTAATTGTATAGTACAATTAGCCAAAAACTTTGATGTAATATCATCAAAAGAAACCTTGGCAAAAGCAGAATACTATCTGTACAGGCAAGACGAATCAAAAATGATGCTAAAAGACTTATTTAGCCAGTTACAGGGCTATGATTATATCATAATTGACTGCCCACCATCATTAGGAATATTAAATCAAAACGCTTTAGCATTTTGCAAAGAGGTATTTGTGCCAACGTCAACAGATTTCTTAGGATTTGATGCACTACAGAAAATGACTGAAATAGTTAAAGAAATAAACAAGGCATATGGAAATAGTGCAAAAATAACAAAAGTAATTCCAACACTGTTTGACAAAAGAAATAAAATATGCAAACAGACAATCGCAGAAATACTGAATGAATTCGGTGAGATAACCAGCACACCAATACGAATGAATTCCAAAATAAAAGAGGCTCCAAAGTATGGTAAATCCATCTTTAAGTATGCCAAAAGCAGTAATGGAGCAAAAGATTATGGACAGTTGATTGAAGAAGTAGTTGGGATGGAATCCTAACTTTTTATTATCTTTCTTATTTCAGAGAGTTCTATCTTTAAGCCAAAATAATCTCTGTGCAATACTATCGCGCCTAAATTATTACATTTGTCTCTAACTACTTTTGGTGCGCCAGTATAAACAATGATTTTCATATCTGGTTTGTTTTTCTTGATTGCACTTAAACAATCTAAACTTCTAGAATAATTCAAGTGATCATGTTCTCCTCTTGCCCAAGGCATATACAATTCATTTGGAGGGCAATTTGTTATCAAAACATTAAAATTATTTAGTGGGTCACTTCTTGTTAGCTTATCTGCAGCTTTCCATAAGCCCTGTTCCCAGTTAACGTTATTGTCTTTTAGCAAATCATCAATTATTGTTTTATTGTCAAAATATCTTTGAAGCATATGACCCTCTGCAGAAGCTTCTATTGGGCCATCTGGTCGAATTCTCCCAAAACTAGGATTTTCTTTGCTTGGATCTTCCACTTCTGGATGAACAAAAAGTATGTATTTCATTTTAATTCGGTATATTAATATCATTACAGATATTTGTAATACTGCCTGGCGAGGAACCGTAGGGAATTTTTCTTAGTTTTTCATATGCTTCTCTAAGTGATTCTGGATCTCCTGTAACTGCAGGATTGTTTTCTTCAAACTGCGTGTTTTCTGCAAGGCTCTTGTAAAGGGGAGTTCTCTCAAAATAAATCCCTTCGCCGCGGTATGTTACAATCATGTCAATTGATTTGCCTGGCTTAGTGAAATATACCCAAAAACCTTCTTCTTCATCACCTGGTGATCCAAAAGAGCTTCCTGAAACACGCAAAGTATAGCCTGGATCGTATAATACGTCCATCAACACACGCGCATGTTCTATGTTAAATCTTAAACTCACTCACATCGCCTCCAGCCTTCTAGGGCTCTTTGAACTCCTAAAACCAAATTGCAGCGCTCCCAGATCTTGCCTCCCTTATGCCCGCGCTGGTGTACTGAAAAAACTAAATCTTCATCATACACTTTTTTTCGGACATTTTCATGAGCAGCAGTGTATGCAATTATCTTCATTTTAGGAAAAACTTGTTTTAGTTGTTTAAAACACTCAAAAGCAGTTTCGTATGCATTAAATTCAGTTTCAGCAGAAATTTTTTCAAGCTCTTTTTTTCTTTCTTCATCAACAAGACCTTCTAATCTTTTCCTGTTTTTTTCTGATTTTATTTTTGCAATTTCTGGAGTCTGAGCTGCATAAGGGATGTTTGTTATAATAAACGCAGCATCTCTACACTTTTCTGTATCGTCCTGAGTCATTTGATAAGCTGCGTGCTCAAGACTGTGGTATATGATTATTTCGTAATCTGTTCTCAAATCTTCAAGAATCTTCTCATTCTGTTTGATATAATCTAGAGTAGGGCCGTTTGTTGGTGTTGCTTTAATAAAAATGCCTTTCATTTTACATACCAAATACTGTTAGATTGCAGTCTATATAATATCTTGGTGTTGTGTGCAGTACACCTAAATCTTAAATATCGCAAGATTTATATTCTAGTTGTGCAGAAATAAGTTTATGGATCAAGCAACTAAGCTATTTTTACTAAGTACAGTATTAATGCTAGTTGTAGCTTCTGGAATCACATTCAAGTTCTATTCTGATAATAAAGCATTAACACAAGAAGTAACTGCCCTAAACCAGAAATTAGAGCAAAAAGGGCAAACTCTTGAGTCTAATATTGTAAAAGTAGATAATAAAATAACTGGAAGAATAAACACATTCTATGATGAATTTAATAATTTTAAAGGAGATCTATCTGGACAGGTGAGTATTTTAGAGAGCGATTTAACTACTGTGTCAACGCAGAGCAAACAACAATATAATACGCTTTCAGGACAGATAAGTGATGTGGCAACCAAAAGCGAAGAGATAGAGTCCCAACTAAACAAATTAGATTTCAAAGATGCAGACTTTTCAAGTATAATTGAAGATGCAATACTTGCAGTAGTATCTGTACATACGGATAAAGGAATGGGATCTGGAGTTGTGGTTGATGAAGAAGGATTTGTAATCACAAATTATCATGTTTTAGAGGGAGCAAAAAGCGCAGGAGCCTGGACATATGACGGAGAAGCACATAGCGTTGCAATGGTTGCATTTGACGCAGACCTTGATTTAGCTCTGATAAAAATAATGAACGGCACATTCTACCCAATGGACTTTGCAAATTCTAACCAAGTAAGCGTAGGGCAGAGTGTGATAGCAATAGGAAATCCTGGCGGACTAGGATTTACTGTAACAGAAGGAATAGTCAGTGCAAAAGACAGAAAATTAGAGGGGAATTCCTATATCCAGACAGATGTTCCAATCAACCCTGGCAATTCTGGCGGACCTTTGGTAGATACATTAGGCAGAATAATTGGTATAAACACCAAAAAAATAACTGGTTTTGAGGGGCTAGGATTTGCAATACCTTCAAACGAAGTAGAAGATTTCTATTATGCTAATAAGCCATAAAGAGTAATCTTTTTAAACAGAATATAACTTGTTCTTGTTTATGGGCTCATGGTCTAGCGGCATGACATCTCGTTGACTTCGAGAAGATCCCCGGTTCGATTCCGGGTGGGCCCATTCTTTTTACTTCGAAACTTATTCGGAAAATTCTTGTGAAAACATATAAAGAATAAAATCTTGTTTAAATCTAAAAGAAGTGACCGAATCTGGCAAGGAGCCAGACTAAGATCAGATGAGTTTACCCAATAATAATTGATACTTACAAAGTTTATAAGCTTTGTGGTCAGCAATGCCGGAGTGATCCGAATCAGGTAAGGAACCTGATTAAGGATCAGGTGAGTTTACCCAACTCATGAGGGTTCAAAAGTCACGGTGGGAACTGAAATTCCCGCCTCCGGCGCTGAACATCCATAAAAACATTTATAAAGACTAAAACATCCTATTTATAAAAAATGGGTGCAAAACCGAATAATTTGGCCAGATATTTCTTTTTTGGAATATTTGTATTTTTGATATTTTTGGGCTTTTTAGTAATTAAGCCTTTTATTAACGCTATACTTGCAAGTATAGTTGTAGCTTATGTGTTTTATCCAGTTTTTAATTACTTAAACAAAGGTATAATGAATAAAACAATATGCGCCTTGATAGTGTCTGGATTCATAATACTCTTGATTCTTTTGCCTCTTATGTTTGCATTAACAACATCTGCAACAGAAGCACAGAATATGTATATCGGTGCAAAAGAAAAAATATTAGTCGGGGACATAGTAGATTTTGATTGTGTAGGCAAAGATACACTGTTATGCAAGGCTACTGGGTATACTAGGGTGTGGGTAGAAGATCCAGAAGTTAAATTTTACTTACAAGATTTATTAGGCAGATTTGCATCTATTATTATAGATAAAACATCAGATGTGCTGTTTTCACTTCCAGGAATAATTCTGCAGATAATCATAACATTCTTTATGCTGTATTATTTATTCAAAGATGGGCCTGCGCTTGTCAAAAGAATGCAGGGAATATTGCCTCTAACAAAAAAGCATAAAAAAATAATGTATGACGAACTCAAAAATACAACTCATGCAGTGATGTATGGTTCGATACTTATTGCATTGATACAGGGCGCACTAGGAGCATTAGGTTTCTGGTTATTTGGTATCAATTCTTTTTTTATATGGGGAATTATAATGGCAATCTTTGCTTTAGTTCCTATTGTAGGTACTGCAATAATATGGATACCTGCAGCACTATACTTAATAGCAAAAGGCGCAACAAACGGAAATATGACTCTAGTGTGGCACGGAGTTGGGCTATTGATATATGGAACTTTAATCATATCTAGTGCAGATAATTTGTTAAAACCAAAGCTAATTGGAAACAGATCTGGAATGCATCCAGTAGTTGTATTATTGGGTGTTTTAGGAGGCATGTCCTTGTTTGGCTTTGCAGGATTCTTGATAGGACCATTAATACTCGCAGCATTAACATCATTTGCTGATATCTACCAAAAAGAGAAAGTATTACAATGAAACTAAAAGTAAAAGACAAAATTAAATCAGAGATTTAATAAGCCTTTAACTTTTTTGAGGAATTATAGACAAATGAAACTAAAAGTAAAAGACGTGGATATTGCTACAGGCGGTGTGAAAGTAGTTCTTTTAAACCAAAAGGATGCAGAAAAATTAGACTTGCATCATAATGATAGGGTAGTTATAAAAAAAGGAAAAAGAAGAATTACTGCTGTTCTAGATATTGCCGAGAGCAGCAGAGCAGTAGGGCCTGGCAAAATAGGTCTTTTTGAGGAAGTTCTGGATGAACTGCGTGTAAAACATAATGATGTTGTTAAAATAAAGACTGGGAAAAAGCCAGTATCTGTATCTTACATAAAGAAAAAACTAGAGAATCAAGAATTAAACTATTCAGAAACTTATACTATAATGAAAGACATTGTGCATGACAATTTAACTATGATAGAATTGACTGCATATATTCTTGCTAATTACACTCATGGAATGACTTT
>JAHWHT010000104.1 GCA_019323135.1 Candidatus Woesearchaeota archaeon | reverse complement strand
GAATGGAAGCAGAACTTTCTTGAGCTTAATGCTTCTGATGAGCGGGGAATAGATGTAGTGCGGGTCAAGGTAAAGGATTTTGCAAGAACTAAAGCTATTGGTAATGTCCCGTTTAAGATTATTTTCTTGGATGAATGTGATGCACTCACAAGAGATGCTCAGCAGGCTCTAAGGCGTACAATGGAGAATTATGCTGCTACTTGCAGGTTCATTCTTGCATGTAATTACTCTAGCAAAATCATTGATCCTATTCAATCCAGGTGTGCTATGTTTCGATTTAGGCCGCTGGCAAAAGAACACATGCTTGAATTAGTTAATTTTATTGTTGAAAAAGAGTCTTTGAATGTTGATGACGCTGCTAAAGAGGCTTTGATTGAGGTTTCTGGCGGCGACTGCAGGAAATTTGAAAATGTTCTGCAGAGTTGTGCATCTATTGCAAAAAAAATAACAACAGAGGTTGTTTATTCTATGGCTTCTACTGCCCAGCCTCAGGAGATTAAAGACTTGCTCAGGATAGCAATTCAGGGAGATTTTCTTAATGCAAGAAAACAATTATTAGATGTAATGCTTCGCTATGGTCTATCTGGTTTAGACATAATTAAACAAATTCAAAAAGAGATTTGGGAGCTTGATTTAGATTCTAGGCAAAAAGTTGCTTTGATTGACAAGTGCGGTGAGATAGAGTTTAGATTAGTCGAAGGTTCTGATGAGTATGTTCAATTAGAGGCTCTGCTTGCTCAAATTTGTTCTGTTAAGAATTAAAAGTAAATAAAAAAATAATTTACTCTGCAGTATCTCCAGAGCTTTTTACTGTTAATGACGTCTGCATAAATTCTTCGTAGTCATATTGTGCTTCGAGTGTTATTAGTTGTTCAAAGTCGGTTCTTGTGCTTATTGTCTGTGTACAGGTAACTATTTTCTTGCCGTTAAATAATGTAGTGTATCCTTCTGCTACTCTTCCAGATGTATCTAGTCCAGTACAGCTTAATCCAGGCAGATTACTGTCAACTTTAACATATACACTGTTTTTATTTTTTCTTTCTGTTGTATCGCATAATGTGTTTAGTCCGTACACTTCTCCGGTTCCTGCGTTTATCACTTCAAAACTAAATCCTATTTTGTCTCTTGATCTTGCACTTTCTTTGAAATTTGCAAATTGAATTGGTCCTGCTGAGTTGAATATTGGTTTGTCAGTGTTTATTTCACATATTCCTCCAGGCGCAGGGCTTAGTATGTTGTCTCGCACACAAATTTTGCTTACTGCTTTTGTGTCGTATAGATAGCACATGCTTGCTCGTAAAGGCAGGTTGATTTGTCCGCCAGTTATTGGCGTGATATGGTTAAGTTCTCTGAATTCCACAAATACTGGTGCTCCCGGTATGACATTTCCTTGAGAGTCTTTTCTTGTTTCAGCTAAATCATCTTGCGGCATTGCTGTGAGGTCTTCCTCTAATTTGCCAAATTCTGCAGGATTGATACCAGATAATTTTATTCGCACATTTTCTTTTGCTACTGCTGCTTCTCCCTTGTTTTCTAGTTTTATTACTATGTCAAACGGGTCTCTTCCGCCGTCAAAGACTTCTGTTCTCATGTCTACAAATCCAGAGATTACTCCGGTTGTTCCACCGATAAATGGTGAGGTTATTTCTATTGGTTCTCCTCCACCTGTACATCCGATTAGAAACATTAGTACTGCAATTGCCGCGAAAAAGTATGTTTTTTTCATTTTATCAATCCCTCATATTTAATACAGAAATATGTTATTCTCGATTATATAAACTTTTCGCTCTATACGCATTTAAGTTAAGCAGTAATGCTGCCTTGCGCAGTTTTCAAAGTTATGCGCCTAGTTTGATAAATCTGGTTTAAAATCAAATTAAGAAGCTTAACAAAGCGCAGCATTACTGTGCGCGCGTATTTAATATATTGAAACTATCTCTAGGTCTTTAAATACACTTGTTCTGTAGCCATAATCTAGTGTTACACTCATTGGAGTAGTGTATGCATCCTCTCCTCTTGTCATGAGCTCGCAGAACACTTGTCCCTGGCCGTTGGTAAGTCTGATATGATTATTATCTAATGGTTTGCATGTTGGTTTTACAGATACTCCTGCTACCTGCACATCGCGCAGCTCAACATAATCTATTTCATCAAATGCAAGGCCTTCTGTGAATGGACTGCATTTATCAAGATGATTTCCGCCTGATCTGAATACCTCTCCTCCGCCAACATTCTGCACATGTATCTTGAATCTTGTTCTGTCAGGACTTGGTTCTACCTCTATATTAGTGACTGCAACTGGTCCGCCCTGTCCGCCACCTAAGCCAACTGAAGTAGGCGTGCATATTTTTGGTCTTGTTGTTGGAGCATATGGATTTGGGTCTATGCAAACTGGTGCTGTTGCAATTGTTTGATAC
>JAHWHT010000023.1 GCA_019323135.1 Candidatus Woesearchaeota archaeon | reverse complement strand
GATGGTTGTATTTATTATTCAATATCTAAATTTAAGGATTATGGAAAGCTCGCAAACCTTGATCTAGAACAGCTGAAAGAAGGCGCTTCTGGAAGAGTGTTATCAGATGAATATGATAAAGAGAGTGCACGAGACTTTGCTTTATGGAAAGCCTGGACTCCAGAGGATGGAGATATTTTCTGGGAAACAGAAGTTGGCAAAGGTCGTCCAGGATGGCACATTGAGTGTTCTGCCATGAGCATGAAGTATCTTGGTGAAACTTTTGATATTCATGGCGGCGGGGTTGACTTGATTTTCCCTCATCACCAGAATGAGATTGCTCAGGCAGAGGGCACTACTGGTAAATTATTTGTTAAGTACTGGGTTCATAATGAGTGGCTTCTTGTTGAGGGTCAGAAGATGAGCAAGTCTTTGGGTAATTTTTATACTTTAAGAGATATTATTGATAAAGGATATCATCCGCTTGCTGTGCGGTATCTTTTGTTGAGCACGCATTATCGTCAGCAATTAAATTTCACGTTTAAAGGTCTTGAGGCTGCAAGGAATTCTCTGCAGAGGATTTGGGACTTTATGAAAAAGCTTGATGAAGCTAGTGGTAAAGGCGATGAAAAACTTGTTGACAAATCAATCAGCAAGACAAAAAAGGATTTTGATAGTGCACTTAATGATGATTTAGAGATTTCAAGAGCTCTTGCAGCTATTTTTGAGTTTATCAAAGAGATTAATGTGGCTATGCCTGCTTTGAGCAAAGACAATGCCAAAAAAATAAAGGCTTTCATGATTGATTTAGACAAAGTTCTTGGTTTTATTGTTGTTGAAGAAGAAGATATAGGCGATGACATTCAAAAACTAGTTGATGAGCGTGAAGCAGCTCGAAAAGCAAAAGATTTCAAAAAATCAGACGAAATCAGAGATAAATTAAAAGAGCAGGGTATTGTTCTTGAGGACACTCCGCAGGGTGTGCGATGGAAAAGGGTATGAATTTCTTTCTGGATAGGTACAAGAAGCTTGGCCAGGAAGTTTCTGGAATTCAATTAAGGCAGGCTTTGAGGATTAATACTCTTAAGATTTCAGAAGCAGATTTAATCACTAGACTAAAGAAGCTGGGTGTCAAGCTTGAGCTTATCCCATTTGCTAAATATGGTTATTACTGTTCCTCAAAATTCTCACTAGGTGCAATCACTGAATATTTATTAGGTTATTTTTATCTGCAAGAAGCTGCAGCCCAGCTCCCTGTTCAGGTGCTTGACCCAAAACCAAACGAATTAATACTGGATTGCTGTGCTTCTCCAGGAGGAAAGACCACTCAGATAGCACAGTTCATGAAAAACAAGGGAACAGTAATCGCTCTGGAAAAAAAGAGGCACAGATTAGCTTCTTTAAAGACTAATCTTGAGCGATGTGGTGTTAATAATTGCATTGCATATTTAATGGACGCAAACAAAGTCGATTCATTGAATCTGCAGTTTGATAAAATATTATTAGACGCTCCTTGTTCTGGTAATTTTGTCACAGATCCTGCTTGGTTTCAGAAACGAGACCTCGAAGGCATCAGAAGAGCTGCAGAGATACAGAAAAGCTTGATTGAAAAATGCTTAACAGTATTGAAAAAAGACGGAATTTTAATTTATTCAACTTGTTCACTAGAGCCAGAGGAAAATGAGCTTAATATGCAGTGGATGCTTAATAATTTCAAGGTTAAGATTGAAAAAACAAATCTAAAGGCCGGCGATTCAGGTCTAACTAAGGTCTTTGGTAAAAAGATTGACAAGCAAATAGCTAACTGCGCCAGATTCTGGCCTAATAAAACAAATACAGAGGGATTTTTCATTGCAAAAATCAGGAAACTATGATAAAACTTATTCAAAAATTCACAGATCAAAAAATAATTGATTTAACTAATGTTGTCAAGATAGGCAGGGAGTTTTATTTAGTAGATCCAGAGTTGAAAAAAGTTTTCAAGAAAATCAATAAACAGGCAGCATATATTGGAACTTTTCTGGGTCAGAATGAAAAGCCTAGTCTTTACTTATTAGATTTGCTCGCAAAACACGCCAAGAAAAAAGTGATTGTCACTAAAAAAGGCGAGTGGCTCTTTATCTGTAAAAGAGATTTGTTTACAAAAGGTGTCAAAGAGGCAGAGGGAGACCCGCAAATCAATGATTTTGTTCTCATAATGAATCAAGATAACGAATGTCTTGGTTATGGCCAGATGATTGCAGAATTAACTGCAAGAAGAACAGTCGTAAAAAGAATGTTTGATATTGGTGATTTTTTAAGACGAGAAAAATAATCCGATTGCATAGCACCTAGCGAAGTTCTATAACGTACACTGCGATTCAAAATAAATCTGGAATAAAAGAAATATCAGAAACTAAACGAAGCGTGCTATGCACTCAGAATTCTACACTTATCTTTATTTCCGTTGTTGCTTCTATTTTTGCTTTTCCAAACTCTACTGTTTCTGCTTTTGTGACTGCTTTAATGTCGTCTAGTGCTTTTTCCATGCTTTTTTGCAGGTCTTTATCACACTCAATTGTTAATTTAGCAATTTCAGAGCCAAGTGATTTTTTGTTATTGGTTTTTTCCTTTCTCACTGCCCCAATTATCTCGATTAAAGCATCTCCGACTTCCTCTATTTTGTCATCAACAAGTTTTTTGTCAAATGCAGGCCATTTAGAGATATGTATGCTTTTGTTTTTCTCTGTTTTCTGGAAAAAGTGTTGGTATATCTCTTCTGTTATGAACGGCATTATTGGTGCAAGCATCTTAATTACAGATAATAATGTAGTGTGCAGGGCATATTGTGCACTCTCTCTTGTCTCTTTTCCTCTTTTATCAGGATTATATAATCTGTCTTTTACTATCTCTAGATAATTGTCACATAATGTCTGCCAAAAGAATTTCTCAACATCTAATTTTGTTCTGGAGTATTCATATTTCATAAAAGCATCTGTTGAGCTTTTGATTATCTTGTTTAATTTGGATAACAGCCATTTATCAAAAAATTCTAGCTTTTTTGGTGGTTTTGCTCCTTTGTAATCTTCAAGATGCATGAATGCAAATTTGCTTGCGTTCCATAGTTTAGTTATTGTTTTCATTCCTGTAACAACATCTTTCTCTTGATATGGCAGATCTTCCCCTAGTTTGGTTCCTGCTGCCATAAATCGCAATGCATCTGCAGAATAATTCTCAATAACCTTGCTCGGTTCTATAACATTTCCTTTTGATTTGCTCATTTTTTTCCCTTTTGGGTCTAAGAGCCAGCCAGATATCATTACGTCTTTGAATGGATTCTTTTTGTAGTGTAGATTTGATTTAACAACTGTGTTAAACAGCCAGAATGTGATTATGTCGTGTGCCTGAGGTCTAAGACTCATAGGATACATTTTTTTCTGTAGTGCTTCGGGCATTAACTCTATTGCAAGCCTTGGTGTTAAGGATGATGTTGCCCATGTGTCTAATACATCTTTTTCTGGTATGAATTTGCTTGTGCCGCATTTTGGACATTTTTTTACAGGTGGTTTATCCTGCAGTGGATCTACTGGCAGGTCTTCTTTTTTTGCCATTATTGGTTCATCACATGCCTGGCAATACCACACTGGGAACGGTATTCCAAAGTATCTCTGCCGCGATATCAGCCAGTCCCACTGAAGCCCTTCTACCCAATTATTGTATCTTGATACATAGTGTTTTGGGTGCCAGTTAAGTTTTTCTCCCCATTTTAGCATATCATTTTTTAGGTCCATATATTTTATGAACCACTGTTTTGATTTTATGTACTCTATGTCTGTTCCGCATCTTTCGTGAACATTTATTGCGTGTGTTATTGGTTTTTGATTGATTAGCAGACCTTCTTTTTTCATATCATTGATTATTGCTTTTCTTGCTTCTTTGATTGTCATTCCAGCATATTTTTCTGCTAGTTCAGACATTTTTCCGTCTGTGGTTATTGCTTCTCTTATCTCTAGATTGTGTGCTTTTTGCCACTCCATGTCTGTCTGGTCTCCAAATGTACAGCACATAACTATTCCTGTCCCTTTTTCAGGATCTGCTCTTTCATCTGGAAATATTGGAACCTCAAGATCAAATAACGGAACTTTTGCTAGCTTTCCTTTTAGTGGTTTATATCTCTCATCATCTGGATGATAGAATACTGCAACACAGGCAGGAAGCAATTCTGGTCTGGTTGTTGCAATTATTAGTTCTTTCTCATCTACCTTGAACACAATATCATTGAATGTGGATGGTGTCTCTTTGTCTACACACTCTACTTGGCTTATTCCTGTCTCGCATTCAGGACACCACATTACTGGAGCATCTTTTCTATACTCTCTGCCTTTTTCATAAAGCTCGATAAAGCTTCTCTGTGATATTTTTTGGCAGTGTTTGTCTATTGTTGTATAAAAAATATCAAAATCACAGCTTAGTCCAAGACTTTTCATGTCATTTATGTATGTTGGAATAAGAGTTTTCTTGAGTTCGTCCAGGCAAATTTTAACAAATTCTTCTCTAGGCATATCTCTTGCTTTTACTTTTCTTGTTTTTTCTATAAGTCTCTCTGTTGCTACTCCATTATTGTCTGTCCCAAAGGGATAGAATACATTTTTGCCTAGCATTCTATGAAATCTTATCACAAAGTCTTGCTGTGAGTATGAGAATGCATGCCCTATGTGGACATTGCCTGAAACAGTAGGCGGCGGAGTATCTACTGAGTATATTTCTGCTTTTGATTTTTTATCAAATGCATAGATTTTTTCTTTCTCCCAGTATTTAGACCATTTAGTTTCTGCTTCTTGGGGATTATATTTTTTGGGAATTTCCATGATTATCCAAAGTATTGTTTTTGTTCTGTTTTTTCTTCAGTAAGCCATGCCTTTGCCTGCGTATCTAGGTACTTTTTCATTACTGGCTTGACTTTTTTCATGTAGAACGGGTATAATGTTTTGATTTCTCTTAATCTTGCTTCTCTGCTATCAAACATAGCTGCATGTACTTCGTGTATCTTGGAAAGCACTTGTTTATAGAACGCAAATAATTCTTTTTTCTCTTCTTCTGAATGGAATTTTGCCTCTATTGCATCTGCCATTCTTCCTGGCTGGAAGATTATCTCTATATGACTGCAGCACTGCCCTAGTTTGTCCATTAATACATTTAATATGCCTGGTATTGCAGGAGATTGTATTCTGCACTCAAACTCTTTCTCAAATTCCTCTAGTTTTGGTAGACCTGTTTTTTCCCTGAGTTCGTTATATTGCTTGATTCCTTCTTCTCGCTGTTCTTTCATTGTAGACGTAATTGATGACAGAGGCTTTAAATAAGTTTCGGGTTAAATATATAAAATCAGTCGTCTTACCCCTGAAAATGGTCCCTTGGATTAAAAAATACAGTCCTGTAACAGTTTGTGCTGTTCCGCAGGCAAATGCTGTCAAGCTTAAGCAGTTTGTGCAGGGTTTTAAGCAGGAGAAAAAGAATTCAGTTTTTTTATACGGTCCGCCAGGTTCTTGTAAGTCTTGTGCAGTCCATGCATTGGCAAAAGAATTGGGTTTAGAGATTGTTGAGATTAATGCTTCTGATGTTCGTAATGCAGAACAGATTAATGAGAAGATTGGTAATGTTCTTAAGCAGCAGTCTTTATTTTTTCGTGGAAAGATTGTTCTTGTAGATGAAGTAGATGGCGTTTCGGGTACTAAAGACAGGGGAGGCATTCCTGCTTTGGTTAAGTTAATTGAAAAGAGTGCTTTTCCTGTTGTGATGACTGCTAATGATCCCTGGAACAAGAAATTCAATAAATTGCGTTCTTGTTCTGTTTTGATTGAGTTTGATTCCCCTACTCCTGAGGGCATTGCAGATGTTTTAAAGAATGTTTGTGAAAAAGAAAAGATTGAGTTTGATGACAGTTCTCTTAAGACTCTGGCTCGAAGGTCTGGCGGTGATTTAAGAGCTGCGATTAATGATTTACAGTCCCTTACACAAGGCACTAAAAAGCTCACAAAAGATGTTATTGAGAGTCTTGGTGAACGTAATAGGCAGGATAGTGTTAATAATGCTCTTGTTAAGATTTTCAAGAGTTCTGACCCTGCTATAGCAGTTAGTGCTTTTAATGATGTTAATATGAATCTTGACGAAGCTTTGCTCTGGGTCGAATATAATTGTCCTAGAGAGTACACAAAACCGCAGGATGTTGCTCGAGCTTTTGATGCATTAAGCAGGGCAGATGTGTATAAAGGCAGAATAAGAAAAAGACAGCACTGGCGTTTTCTTGTATATGTTAATGCCTTGATTTCTGCAGGTGTTGCTGTTGCAAAAGAAGCAAAATATGCTGGCGCAGTTAAATATGTGCGGTCTACTCGTTTGTTAAAGTTGTGGCAGGCAAAAATGAAGTACGGCCAAAGAAAAGCTATTGTCTCTAAGATTGCTGAAAAAACACACTGCAGTTCTAGGCGCGCACTCGAGTCTTCGCTTCCATACATACGGCAAATTTTTAAGAATAATCCTGTTGTCGCAGACCAGATTTCTGCAGAGCTTGATCTGGATGAAAAAGAGATTGGTTGGCTGAAAAAGTAAATTATATAAATACAGGATGAATTATTGTTGATTATGTTATCTATAGATGAAATGTTTAAATTCTGCAAGAAAAAGGGCTTTGTTTTCCCTAATTCTGAGATTTATGGCGGTCTTGCAGGTGTTTTTGACTTTGGCCCACTAGGTGTTGAGCTTAATAATAACATCAAGCAGTCTTGGTGGCAGACTTTTGTTCAGAATAGAGAAGATGTTGTGGGTATTGATGGCAGTATCCTTGCTAATCCTAAAGTTTGGAAGGCCTCTGGCCATGTTGATGGTTTTGAAGATGTTTTAGTAGAGTGCAAAAAATGTCATGAGCGATTTCGTGCAGATTTATTGATTGAAGATGTTCTTAAGATTCAGGCAGATGGTTTGAAAGCTCCTGCTATTGATAAATTAATCCAAGAAAATAAAATCAAGTGTCAAAAATGCAAAGGCGAATTAGATAATGCATCTAAATTTAATTTAATGTTTCACACTCAGATTGGTCCTAAGCCTACAGATGATGCGAGGGCTTACCTGAGGCCAGAGACTGCGCAGTTGATTTTTGCTAATTTCCGTGCAGTAACAGATGTCTCAAGATTAAAACTTCCTTTTGGTATTGCGCAGATTGGTAAGGCATTTAGGAATGAGATTTCTCCAAGAAATTTCTTGTTTAGAGTAAGAGAGTTTGAGCAGATGGAGATTGAATATTTCATACGGCCTAAGCAAAAGTGTCCTTATATCAAAGATGTAGAAAAATACAAGATTCTTATTTATTCCGCAGATATGCAGGAGAAAAATAAAGAGCCTAAAGAGATGAATATCAAAGATGCCCTGAAAAATAAGATAATCAAGGCAGATTGGCATGCGTTTTGGCTTGCATCCTGCCATAAATGGTTTATTGATTTAGGTGTTAATCCTAAGAATCTGCGTGCAAGACAGCACAAGAAAGATGAGCTGGCACACTACAGTTCTGACTGCTGGGATTTAGAGTATAATTTTCCTTTTGGTTGGAAAGAGCTTGAAGGTATTGCTGACAGATCTGATTTTGATTTGCAGCAGCACGCAAAGCACTCTAAAAAAGATATGGCTATTTTTGATGAAGAGACCAAGCAAAAAGTGGTTCCTCATGTTGTTGCAGAACCTTCTTTGGGTGTTGGACGAGCTTTCCTTGTATTCATGTACGATGCTTATCAAGAAGATAAAAAGCGGGATAATGTTGTCCTAAAACTTCACCCTAAATTAGCTCCTTTGAATGTTGCAGTATTTCCATTGCTCTCAAATAAGCCAGAAATAACTAAGAAAGCACAAGAAGTATACACTTCACTTAAGTGCTGCTACCGCGCATCTTTTGATAAATCTGGTTCTATTGGCAAGAGATATGCCCGAAATGATGAAATCGGTACTCCTTACTGTGTAACAATTGATTTTGACTCTCTTGAAAAGGATGATGTAACTATTCGAGACAGAGATACTACAGAGCAAAAGCGCGTTAAGGTCAAGGATTTGAACAATGTCCTGTACCAGTTATTGGCTGGCTTGATTGAGTTTAAAGACGTGAAGTGATTATGAAATTAATTGACTTTCTGTATTTGAATTAGAACCTGCAAAACGGGATTACCATACTTCCGCAGTCGATTTTTGTTTAGCAGAGTAGAGTTTTTAGTTAAAAATAGTACATATTACGATTAATAGGTCATAAGTTTTATAAGGTCTATCTACTACATTCTACTGATGGGAGAGCAAATGAGACGAATATTAAGACGCAAAAGACACGAAGTATTGCCTGAACGACCTAAGATTGTATGTTGGGATTTGGACGGGTTGCTGATTGGTAATGGAAAAGAAAATTTATCCGAGCCCGCATTGCAGGGACTTTGGATTGAGGGATTTACGCACGTAGTTACTACTGCATCTCCTGCAGATTATGCTGCTGCCGAACTTAGAAAAAGAGGGTTGCATCTTATATTAACCAGGTAAATGGCGATGTATTATTTGGCGAGGGCAAAAGTTATTTGCATGTCGCAGAGGATGCAGGATTGCATCCTGCAGAGCATTATTCTAATTTAGTTGTTGTTGGCAATTCTATGGGTGATATTCCTGCAGACATGTCTGCTGTTTTCATTCTTTCTGATAATCCAAAAAAAGTCGCAGAGCTTATTCGCGCAATAGATGTTAAAAGTGGATTTTTGGAAGGTTATTTTGGTTCTGAATCTGATTGTTTTGTAAAAACAGCACATTCAAGATTATATGACTGTGAGAAGATTCCTGTTTTAGCAGATAAAGCTTTTATTGAATCTTTAGTTAAGCCGTATTAAGAGTATTCTACAAGTGTATTGTAATCGCAAAGCTTTTAAATCATGATTTTTTCTATCTTCTATATTGGGGCGATAGCTCAGCCTGGGAGAGCACACAGCTGTTCTTCTTGGACACTGGCTTATACGGCTGAAGCAAGAATCCACCTGGAAGCTCGGTCTTTCAGTTACCGTGGTGTCGGGGGTTCAAATCCCTCTCGCCCCATTTTTTTATACTGCAGACAAAGCTTTCTTTAATTTATGCGGATTAGAAAAACTAATTTCTTTAAGCCATTTAGCTAAATTCTTTTTGCCATTTAGAGGAACTTTGTATGTGGTCCTTTTACTGAGCTTCGATTTGTAGCTCCATATTTTTGCAACTCTAAAATCTTTTTGTCTTAAAATCTGTCTTATTTGTAATGCTAAAGAATAACTCGAAGTAGTAATTTCAATAGAAGGATAGTTCGGAGAGCCGTGCTTATTTGCAGTAAATATACTTCCATCAGTATCTGCAATACCTCTAATAGTGTGTTTTGCAAGACGCCAGTCTTTAACAATAATTTCAGGGATTTTTACACGTTCACATTTTCCTTCGCCAAACGGAAGTCCAAAACCAAATACTAATTCTTCAAATACTTTCTTAGATCCAAAAGTTATTCTCAATCCGCGTGCTCGTTTAATTATTCTTACTTTTTTACTCCCGACATTCCAAATTAATTTCTTGACAACCTTAAAATAATCTTTATCAGTTATTGGACTTCCAGTAAAACCAATTCTATAGCTGTTATTATGCCTGTAAATGTGGCCGTCTCCAATTATTACTCCAATAAGTTCAGCCAATTCTTTATCGATTTTCATCTAGATATATTCGAGAATTTATTCTTTAAATAGTCTGCGGCAGAATGTCCAGTGGCCCGTGTTTATTCACGATAAACTCGGAAGATTTGCGGCAAATCCCTCTCGTCCCATTTTTTTTAAAATCTATTAGAATTAAATAATCTATTTCATTCAATAATTATATCAATTTTATGGTTTATAATTTTCCCCTTTGCTTCTTCACTTTTTTTCTTTTTCTCTTCAGACCAAGGTGCACCTGTTGGCAATTCTAAGCCCAGCGCAGCCATATTTTCTGCATAGTATTTTGCATCAGTTTCAATTTTTATCGGACCTTTAAGAAAACCGCTCTGCATTTCTGCGATTATAATTACTTGATTCTCCTTTCCTGTTACACTTAATATTTTTCCTTTTGAATTAAAAACCATATTTTTATTTCTGTTAAGCAGAATATATAAATTTTTCGCCATTAGAATGCATATAGTCTATCCACCCAAAACTCCAGTCACATTTACTATCTGTGATGCTATCATGTTAAAGATTAGCATTACAACAAATGCTATCACACAATAAAGCACTGTACTATAGATCAAGTTCTTTCCTAGTGAATATTTCTCACTTAACTTGTCTGCTCCGTTTTCTATTCCATTGGATAATATTGTAAGCAAGAATACAATCTGAAACACATAGATTCCAATTATTGCCTGGAAATAATATGTTGGCACTCCGTCTCCAAACAATGAAGCTATGTCTGTCACACTTCCCCCTATTTGCGATGTTCCTAAATTCTGGATATTGCCTGCTAATGCACCTAAAATATACGTTATCATAGAGGTGATGCCAATCACAACTCCAGATATTGCTGGTGTCAAGAAGTGTATCTGTGATTTCATGTCAGCTATGACATCTGCCATCAAATCCTTTAATCTTTCATTTACTTTGTGTATCTCTTTGATGTATCGAGATATGTTCATAAGTGCTTGTGCAGCAATTAACGGTCCTTTTCTTATGCTCTCTATAAGAACTTGCATAGAGCTCTGGATTATATTTGATGGGAAGTAAACTAATGCTCCTACTTTTGGATTGAATATTGCTTCTTTTATTCCCATCCCTAGTTTTGTTATGTTTGTTGCAACTAATCTGAAGAATCTGCCGCTAGTCGTATCCCTCATTACCTGGGCTACTTTCTGGAATGCTATTTCTGCAGGAAGACCATCCCCTAAACGATTTCCTAACTGAAATAATGATGATGCAAATTCATCTTCTAGTTTTTTAGTTTTATTTCTTAATTTAATGATGTTCTTGCTTCTTAATCTATAATATAATCCTATGCTGAGTGCTAATCCTAGTGGAAAGAATAAACTGATTATTGCCGCCCCTAATCCATAAGGTCCTAGTATTTTTCCTGCATTTGGCCCTGTGCCTTCTCTATACCCTAGCAAATCTATCCCAAATGGCAGTTGTACGTCAAACGATGGCGAAGGGTTTAGCCAATGAAGTAATAAAGGCGTTAATGCAAATGTAAACATCACTATTCCAATTAGTATGCAGATGAATATTGGCTGTATTTTTAGTTCTGTCTTTCCTATTCTTATGAGTATGTTTTTGTATTTTTTTAGTTCGGGATTTAGTTCAGTGATATCTGTATCCCCATACCCTGTTGGTCTTTTTGAGAGAATATTTTTCCCAAAATAATACACTAACACTGGCAATATTATGTTATACAGCGTTGCTATGTGCCACCATTTTATGTTTTCCATAAAACTCACAATCAATGGTAATATAACCAGTCCTAAAATTGGTAAAATCACTCCCATCATATGCAGCATGGTTATTGGTGATTTCAGATTTTGTGCATAGTGAAGCATTTTTTCATATGTTTCAGTTAATATCACATCTAGTGATTTGTCCAGCATAGCAAGTCTTCTTTCATCTGATGATTCATATAAAGAGCCCTCTATCAAGTGAAATGCTTCTACAAATTCACCATTCCATTTTTTCCAGGTATCTAAATACCTGTCCAATGCTTCTTTTACTGATTCGTGTGTTCCTGTCTGTACATCCCAGATTACTTTTTTGAGATCTAAAGACAATGGAGGAGAGAGATGTTGTGATGCAAACTCTATTGCGTTTTCTAGGTTAGATGTATGCCGCATATAAGTCACGACATAAAATATGCACAGCACCATTTGATTGCTTGCTTTCATTCGCCAATTGTTTGCTAAGAATCCTGGCATTCTCATAAACACAGTTATTAATGCAAATCCTAGTGCTACAAATAAGAACATGTAAAACATTGAGCCAAATAACA
>JAHWHT010000103.1 GCA_019323135.1 Candidatus Woesearchaeota archaeon | reverse complement strand
ACATAATCACTCATATTACGCTCGCCATACATCTTTAGTTCATGCTCATCCTTCTTTACTTTATGCTTAGGAAAATGCACTTTGAAAGAATCGCCTTCAAAAAAACCCTTAATTCCTTGAATCATATCAGAGAGATTAAAAATACCTTTATTCTTGATATGCATAGTGGGCATGTCCATCTTTACCATAACATTAAAATTAGAATAAAATTATATAAAGGTTTCTACTATTATTCAGGGCTACGCTTTGGCCAAAACTCTAAGCCTGCTAATTTAGTAGGCAAGAATGTCTCTAATTTTAAATAATTGCTTATCGCATCTCTAAATTCAAAAGCCTCATTATAGAACCGCTTCTCAAGCTGATCTTTTTCTTTAGAAATTATTTTCTTGTAATAAAAACCTCTGAAAGGTTTTAGCAAAGAGTTCTTAGACCATTCTTTGCCAGCATCAAAAATAAGATTGGCAACAACCTCTACGTCAACTTCGCCTTTATTTGCCTTCATCTTCTTATTCTGAACAACCAACTCAACATCTTTAAGACCAAGAACATGAATATCGATATCTAAATCAAATCTCCAGAACTTGCGAGTTCCTGCTGTTGGAACTTTTTTGCACCGCCACCTAATCCATACTTCTTTACCTGCAGCACCAGTCCTGTCTAAATAGTATCTCTCAGGGAAATCAGCATCTGACCGAGACGCATAACCATTAGAAACAAGCCATTCATACATCAAAACATACAAATCCTCAAAAATAAACACGTCTTTATAATTTACAACAAACTTAGTGACTGTCTTATACTCGACACCAGTATACTTGTGCTTTATAGTCATTACACTACATTTTAATTGCCATATTTATAAGGTTTTCGCCAATGATTAACCAATGCAAAGATTTTTATACGTCTGTCCAATACGAGAAAATATGATAATCGGTGTTGTGGGAAAAGCAAACGTAGGAAAAAGCACGTTTTTCAAATCTTTGACATTAGCAGAGATACTAATAGCAAACTATCCTTTTGCAACAATAGATCCAAACAAGGGATTTGGACATGTAAGGATAGAGTGTGCAGAAAAACACTTTGATGTAAAATGCAATCCAAGATTTGGGTACTGTATGGAAGGAATAAGATTTGTGCCAGTAGAAGTGATAGATGTGGCAGGCTTGGTTCCAGGAGCACACCAAGGAAAAGGCATGGGAAACAAATTCCTAGATGACTTACGGCAAGCACACGCACTAATACATATTGTAGATATTGCAGGAAGCACAAATGAAAAAGGCGAACCAGTAGAGCCTGGAAGCTATGACCCTGCATTTGATATAAAATTCTTAGAAGTAGAGCTGGACATGTGGTATTTATCTGTCCTGAAAAAAGGGTGGGAAAAACTAGCAAGACAGGTTCAACAAGAGAAAAGCCAGATAACAAAAGTTCTGGCAAAACAATTATCTGGACTAAACATAACAGAAGACTTAGTAGATTCTGTAGTAAAAAAATTAGATCTGAATACTGAGAGGCCAGTAGAGTGGACAGAGGAAGGCATGCTAGAGATGGCAAGAACATTTAGGAAAGCCACAAAACCAATGATAATTGCGGCAAATAAAATAGATCTGCCAACAGCAAAGGATAATTTGGAAAGAATAAAAAAACTATTTCCAGATTACACAATAATTCCCTGCTCAGCAGAATCAGAACTAGCATTAAAAGAGGCTGCAAAGAAAAATCTTATTGAATATATTCCTGGAGCAGCAGATTTCAAAATAATTGGCAAGCTTACTGAAAAACAAGACAAAGCACTGCAATTCATAAAATCAAACATACTGAACAAATGGAAAACTACAGGAGTCCAACCTGCAATAGATGATGCAGTGTTTAAACTACTGAAATATATTGCAATATTCCCTGGAGGAATAAACAAACTAGCAGACCAGCACGGCAATGTCCTGCCAGACTGCTTCTTGCTGCCAGAAGGTTCTACTGCACTGGATTTTGCATACAAACTACATTCTGATTTTGGAGACAACTTTATCAGAGCAATAGATGTTAAAACAAAAAGAACAATAGGCAGAGACCACATACTCAAAAACGGAGATGTTGTAGAAATAATCAGCGGAAAGTAATTATTTACCTATTGCTGTCTGAACATCAATTGGCGCAATGCTCTTGTCAATTATAACAAAATTAACAGTTCTGTTTTTTCCAAGACTTTTTGCCTTATACAATGCTTTGTCTGCCTGCTGAATCATATTTTTTGCATCAAGACTTGAATTCATACAGGTAATAATACCTAAAGAGATTGTTGTTAATCCTTGAAATTGTTCTTCAACAGTTTTTCTTAAACGCTCTGCCATAGCAAAAGCATCTTCTTGCGAAGTTTCAGGAAGAATTACTGTGAATTCTTCACCGCCATATCTACAGGCAATATCTACAGAACGAATCTGATCTTTA
>JAHWHT010000022.1 GCA_019323135.1 Candidatus Woesearchaeota archaeon | reverse complement strand
GCACCACCTATAGTGCCATACCAAGTATAGAATATGAAAAAGGCAGTAGCAATGACTGCGACAGCTACTAAAACATTAAACATCTCCATGCCAAGTGCTTTTTTATTCATGTTTTCCTCTTAGTTGAAACCAACTCAATATTTAAGCTATCTATTTTATTATCTTTAATCACAAAAAGTTCTTTTTGGATATCTGCGAGATTGTACCGAATAGGTGCTAATGGGCGGGATATGTTATAAAAACCAGGATTTACTATTGCAGATTTTTTACCTACACTTAATTTAAATGCTGCTGGCCGCTCTTTATGAAAATAAAAAATATCTTTTGCTTGAGTTTTGTTAAGAAAAGATAAATTCTCTACAACGCCAGGCTCTAGACGACCAGTATTCCAGTCAGTGTCTGAAATTCGATTATAAATTCTATTGACTAAAAAAGAATCATCTAGGCCGCCAGAGTACAACCGAGCATCTAAACTATCATTAGATGCAGTAAATAAAAGTATAACAACTACTAAAGTCATAGGAATATAAAATAAGATAAAATACAGGAAATCATTCCAGGTCCACATTCCTTTTTTACCCCACATTATATTTTTCAACTCCTTCAAGTATAACCATTGCCAAATCTCTTTGGTCATCAATAATGAAATTAGGTGTAGGCTTCTTAATATTGCCTAACTCTAATAAAACTGCAACTTTATCTTCAGATAGTATCTGGTAAGGGGAAGATGAATCAAATCTTGCTTGATTCTCAACATTAACAGGAACAAAAGCGATGTTCTTTATCTCAGGGTATTCTTTTGACAACTCATTAAGAATTTTACAGCCGAGACGGATGCTTTGCTTTTTTTTCTTTGAGTTCACATTAAAATACGCCAGAGCAGTGTTATCCTTGCTGCCAACATGGACTGAAATTATTGCATCAGCAGACTGAGCGTTCTGTATCTTTTTTGCAATAGGCATGTTTGTATCTTTAGTAAATCCTCTAGTGCTCTCGACTTTTGAAACCCTATTAAGAGTTCCTCTTAATACTTTTGCAATGTCTAAAGTTATTTCTGACTCTATATGATTAGCAGGCCCAATTTGCCCTTTATCGCCAAGAGACTTGTTATTATCCCAGCCATGGCCCGGATCAACAAAAATAGTATCAGACTTAGTTAATTTTATTCTTTCATTTGGACAGGACAAAATATTGAAATTAGTTCTAAACTTCTTGTTTAATTGAGGACTGTCAAAGAATATTTCATCGCCCTGTTTTAAAATAAAAACAGTTGAAATAATCGTCTTATTTTTAGGAATCAAATCCTTGTGATGAAAGACAATTCCTCCTGGACCATCTTCTGTAAAATAAAAAACCCCTTTAGAATCATCTTTAGCAGGGTCTTTGCCCTCAAAAACCTCAATAATCTCTGGATCTGTAGCATAACTGAAATTAAACGGGGCCAGACCAGTATAAACATACTGCGCATTGCATTGAGTTGCATACAAACTATCAATAGCAATACCCATATCAATAGCTAAAGCATTTTTTTCAAATTGCGTATTTGAACCAATTAAACTAATCTTGAAAAGCAAAGACAGCAAGATAAAACCTAAAACAAGAAGAGTAATAAAAGTCGGAGTTAAAGTAATTTCTATTAAAGCTTTTTTAGAGTTGAGCAGTTTCATATTACGTTTTCAGTTTTTTTATTAAGACTGATGTTTCCGTCATTATTTCGCGTTAGAACAACATAATCTATCTTCACGTCAGGAGCAGTATTATCTATTTTTTCTGTCTGCTGGGTTTTAATACAGAGGACGTTAGGATCCTTTGTTTTAGAGCAGTCATCATTGTGAAAAACCTCGCATTTTGTTGTTCTGTATATGTTCTGTATCTCTTCCTGAACACAGATACATGCTTTTTTGCTGCAGATGGGCTCTGTGTTGCCGGCAGGGTATAATACAATCTGGTAGTTCTTACCTTTGGTGAAAACATCTATTGTTTCTTCGGCGGATAAGCTCTTGATGTTACTGGCCACTCTCAATAAATCAGTCTGAGGAATAGTCATCTCTTCTGAAAAAAACGCGCCCCACAATGTGAATAAAACATATAGTGCAGTAATAGCAATAAGAATAGCTGGAATGAACTTTACAAGAGCCTCTAAACTAATAATACCTCTTTTTTTCATATAGGCTTCTTTAAGAAGAGAGATTTATAAAAGTTTCTACCAAACTAGCCTTTACAAAGGCTAGAATCCAAAGAAGTGAGACACGAGGTCTCACCAGCGAACTAGAGTGAAATAAGAAGAGTTCGCAAAAATTTAAATTAAACAAACTTTTAAAAAAATTGATTAAAGGCGCTCTTTGTTCATGCTCGAGAAGCAACCTATATACTGTTTGCTCTGCAAACAGGGGCAAAACTCTTCTCTCGAACTCACGATGACGCGCGAAAATAGAATTAATTGACCGGTGCGCAGCAAATCTCGCCTTTACCACAATCTGACCAAGTCATAGTATACACCGGAACTTTGGTGTACACTTTAGGCGTTTTAGGGCAAGCGGATTTAGCACAGATTCTATTATTAACTTGACATTTACTTGATGTATCTATTTCTCCTGCAGCTTTATCGCCAATATCCATATAACTCTTAGCAGTCTTGGTAATCTGAGTTCGGAATACAAGAATAAGAATAACCAAAATCAGTAAAGCCAAAGCAGCAATTACAATTGTATTCATAGATAATGAAACAGCTCTTTTTTTCATAACAACAAATTTGTTTAGCTAATATATAAATATTTCCTAAAAGATGTGCATAGCGCGCTTCGTTTCGCTTCTGTAATTGACTATGTCCAGATTTATGTTAAATCACAATATTTGTTTGAGAACTTCGCTAGGCGCTATGCACCCAAAAGTTTAAATAAAGAATTAAGATAGATAGTGCTATGAACAAAAAAGTGGTGATAATCGGAGTTATAGCCATAATAATTCTAATAATAGTATATTTTATCGCAAAACCGCCTGCAGCCAAACCTGAAGAGTGGATTGAGACAAAACCAGACGGAGTGCAGGAAATAAATGTGAGCAAAGTGACCCGGGGAGCAGGATTTACAAACGCAGAAGGGCTTCAATATGATGACGGCGAGGTATTGACTGCATTTGGGTATGATGGAATGTATAATGGAGCTTATTTTCCATCACAAACTTATTTTGATGCTCTAGGAGAGCCAAAACTAAAAATAACCACAGATTTAGATCCAAACAACGGAATACCTGAAGGATGGATTGCAGAATACATAGACGGGAAAGATGTCATTGCATATATTTTTGTAGACGAAGACTGGAAAAACCAAATAGGAAATACTAATATTATCTGGGGTACTGAACTGCAATTCATAAAAAAGTTTATGTATAATCCATTATCAACTGGCGTCTATATGGATTCTATTATTGATGATCCAGAAAGATTCAATAAAGATTACACTGAACGAAAGGGCGGAATTGTTGTAGGAACTGCTAATTCTGAAAATGCAATGTATGACAATTGGGACGGAACCACAGTCATTAGATTAGTTTAAGAAGGAGAATTAGGCCAAGCAACTTGCTGTTCTATTTCTGAGAGGAAGTATGCTTCTGCAGCACCCTTTCCAAGCAATGCTGCACGTCCACACCATCCTTTGCAAACACCTTTTGTTGCAACTTCTGCAGTAACATAAACAACTGGATCTAAGAAGATGGTACTGAAATAAATAGCACCTTTCATAAATTTGTCAAAAGTTCCCAGCTTGCCGCCATGACAATAGTTAAACCCGTCATTATATTTTGCATAATTAGTCCGGTCTGCTGTAATCATGATTGCCTTTGGGGCGTAAGTTGTCTCTAGTTTGAAACTAGTACCTTCTGGCTTATTGCAGACTTTTGTTGCAAAATCTGCCTCAATAAATTGATTATAATCTGTGAATAATTTCTTATTAACTTCAATCCATTGATCAAATTCAGCCGTAGTGATTTGATTATGTGTCCTGCCAAAATCAAGGCCAACGGTCTTTTTCAAATATCCCCTTTGATCTGCAAGGAAAGCATCAGTCTCTGCAGTCTCAAAAGCCGCGCTAAGCTGGCCAACATACTCTTTTCTCGTCAACAAATCAGGATAAGCTCTGTTGGTTATCACATCATCTTTAGCCATTCTTCTTAACTCAGGAATCTGATTGTGATCAAAGTTAATAAAATCAGTCATGCCAGGCCTAAGGCTGTAGAGTTCAGGAATTAATTGTGCTTCTAAGAATGCAGGATATAATCCGCCATAACCATTCTGGCAAAGCTCAAAAATACTTTTACCCATTACATCAGTATAATATTTGTTAAGCGGACCTATTGCCGATGCTTCTGCATTAGCTTTTAAGCAATCCTTATTCTTATTATTTAAAAATAAAACAATCTCAGTAGGAGACCACTCCCGCTCAATACCTAAAACCTCTCTTCTATCTTTATTTGTGACAATATCCTTTGTTATCTGATAATTAACATCTTGGAACTCGCCATAATTAATACGTTTAATCCACTTAAATAAATTAGTTAACTTCTGCACTTCGCCAGGATTAGTAATCATCTGCTCTCTGACTTCAAAATAAGGGGTATTGGTTGTCAAATTGCCTGCAAAATAAAGTGAATCAATCAATGCTCTGTCCAACCCGCCGCTTGGGTAAAACATTTGCATCACTCCTGTTTTCCAAGCATGTACAATATCCTTATAACTAGCAAGCCGGCATCGGGATTTCAAATTATACTTGCTCATGTATTTATCAGACCATTCTGGAGGACCTCGCTCAATACCTCCCCTATCCATACATCCTGTTCCAGGATCGCCACTGTTGTATCTTTGAAGCCGCCTGAATAACTCTTTAGCCCAGCCTTGGGGTTCAGAAGTTACAGGAGCATTAAGAATTTGTATAATTCCTATATCTGCATCAGTCATCAAAGAATCAATCTCATCATCATAATCAAAAAACAAACTCATCTGCATAAGTTCCCTATCTTTTACAGCATATTTACTGTAGATATCCAGAGCCTGTGTGCAGGGAGCATAAGCTGAAACAGCAGAATTATAAGACACGTTTACACATTTATCTTTTAGGGCATTTGCTTTGTGAATATTTGCAATAAAAGTTTTTCTAAAAGTCTGTCTTTCCTTAAGCTCTGCTTCGTAATTCTGGGCAGCAGCAACAATAGATGCAAAATACATTAATTCGTCATCTGCCAATCTGTGATACTTGATTAAACCAGGGGCAAGACCTTTAATTCTGTCGTGTAATCGAACTGCCCTTTTACGCAAGAACTTCTGCTGGCTTGTTTGATTAAGCGCCCAGTAGAAATCATGGAATGTCTCAGAACCCTTGTTTGTTACAAAGCCATCTGTCAGTTTTAATTCTGTAATTATTTCATCAAACTTGTTTTCAAAGTCTTTACAAGAAGCAAAATCCATAGGGTTCTGAAGCTCTTGAATACATGCATCGTGAGCAGAACGCATCAACTTGTACTTATTTCCAATAGAAGAATCCCATCTTTTGGCAATATTCCAATACTCTGTCTGCCATTTAATCAAATCAGCAAGGTATCTATCTGTATAATACTGCGGCGCATCTTCATCGAGAATTGGTTCAATGAGCTTAATCAAATCTGCCTGAATCTTTTTACATAAGTTCTGTCCACCAGAACCCGTAACACAATCATCAACATCCCACTCAATTTTATCATACTGCTGTTCTAAGTTTGCAGCAGATTTGTCTGCAGTATCTAACCACGCCTGCTCAATCATAGGAGTAGTTGCGCCTAATACGTAATTCTTTTTTCCGTATGCAGTTTCCATCTGGTGGAAAACAGGGAAGAAAAGACCGTTTAGATTGAACAAGATATCATATTTAGTTTTAGCAAGATGGTAATCAAGGAACGCGTTATTTGTTGTGAATTTGTAAGAAGGATTGTCTTTAATGTAGGTCTCGATTTTGTTTGCATTCCACTTAGTTACTGCGGCACTATTAACATCAACAAAATATTCATTAGCAAAGGCGCGATAGCTGCTGCCTTTTTTTGCAACAAGATCATTATCAATAACTGCATATACCCAGTCAGACTTACCGCCAACAACCTGGCCATTCCACCAAGTATTGGCACCTTTAGCTAAGACTGCAGCATAAATTGCAGAACCCTGCTCTTTGCCCCATTCAACAGCAAAGAATCTTCCAGTGTACTTATCTATTTTGAAAATATTATTAGCATTATCTCGAGCATATAACACATCTCCAACTCGCTTGTAAACAAGGTTAGGTTTGCCTGCAGGCAGAGGAACACTCTGCCAAGCAAGAGATTTTACTTGAGAATCAAGCAATTCATACAGCTTATCCATCTCTTGCTCAACATGAAGATACTTCAGAGACTCTACTTTGGCAGGAATTATTCCCTCTGGGAAATTGTATAATGAAATTTTATTGATATTATCTGGATGAACATAACAAACAGCAGGATCCTCTGCCACGATGTTTAAATCTGCCTTACAAGGACTTACAAGATGGAACCGATTGCTAGGGGGACTATAACTATCACCTTTTAACAAACGAAGCATAGGTGTATCAGAACGCCTCAAAGGAAACTCTTCGACAGAGAGTTGAGATGTAGACCAAAATAAAGAATCTTCGCCGCCATCTTTAAACTTCTGAGTTTGATAATCAAGCATCTGAGCAAACAAACCACTAGCAATAATTGCAAATAATTTACGATCACGAATAGTGGTTGCGCCTCTACGGCTAAGACCTATTGCACCTGCAGCAGCCCAGCCACCAGGAGCTTTTGAGACAAATTTACTGGTTTTATCAGCTAAAGTACTAATTAAAAATTTGTCCATATAACCAAATTGAGCTTCTAATGCTGCCTCTTCTGCTGTACCCAGCTGCTTAAGTGTAGTAGTAAGCTCACTGAAAACCTTTGCCTGCTGTTTAGCAGCAACAGCTGGAGGAAGCGCATCTAGCGCATCAATCTGCTTGGTCATCTGCTCAACAGTCTCTGCACTTGCGCTACTTGACTGAACCATAGCTCTTAAAGTTCCTCTTTTAGCCAACTGATCTGCGAGCTTTAATTCTGCACGAGTGGTTGGGGCAGAAAGTTTAACAACATCATCAGTAATAGAATCAACAGTACTTGTAATTCTTGCTATGTCTGGTGCAACAACGTCTGTTAAATCAGGGGTGCTCAATTTTTTCGCCAACTGCTCGTTTGCGTATTCACTTGGCGTGAGAATCAGACGCTCACTAGGCTTTGGAACAGGCGGAACTCCTTTAACAGTCAAACCAAGCTCTTCATAATTGTCACCAACAAATTTAGAAACTCTGTCTCTGATCTCTTCACGAGATAATTTAATAGCGCCATCATCTGCAACATGATCACTAAGCTGAACAACTAAATCATCTACTTTCTTGCCATACCCTTTTGTAAAAATATCCGGAGCAATATCCTTAAACATCTTGTTAAAAGAATCCTTAAGAAGGCTCACTTTTGCAGCTTGTTTTGTGCCAAGCTTTGAATAAAGACGTGCAGCAGTCTTGAATGGATACATTAATGCTTGGAACGGAAGAAGCATTAACTTAAATGGCTCTTTAGCAGCAGTTTTAATTGCCTGCTTTCCACTGCCTTTAGCAATATTCTTTGCAGTTTCTTTGCTAAGGCCGCCCATAGGGCCTGCAACAGCACTAATGACGCCAGAAGCAGCAATCATCATTACATCTGTGCTGAACATATTAGCACTCCAATACCTATCTTCACCTTTAGGAAAACTTTCATAATAAAATAAAGACTCTGGATCACCAAGACCCTGAATCGCATACCTTGCCCAGGTATCTTTAACATTTTGCTTAAGCTCAAAACCAATTATATCACAAGCAATAGTATCATGCCAAACATTAGTTTTTGACTTATATTTTTTAGTCTCTTTACAATCAACACAAACTGCACCATAATGCGGACCTTTACAATTGCCTGCGGGCGCCATCTCAATATTTGGACAATTATCTTTAAAATTCAAGGAATTATCTGCAACAAGATTAGTGCCGCACATAAACGCATGAATAGAATCATACTCATCAGCAGTTGCGACATAGGGAACAAATTCTTTTTCTTCATCAGGAGAAATTACTCCGAAAACTTTCTCGCCAACAACATTATAGACGCCTCGCAGAGGACCGCCTACAATAAGAGCTATGATAATAATACCTATAATTCCAGCTATTACTGTGCCGTATCCAAGTGACATAGCTTTTTTATTCATTATCTAATCTTACCTAGCCAATCTGACTGTGCGCCGCCTGACTTAACAGTTACCCAGATAAAAAAGGCAATCACAAACAAACCAATAATCAAACCAATGATATAAATCCATCCAGGCACTTGTGCTTTTTTGTTTTTTTTCATTTTAATCCAATACATAATCACAACTTGTTCCGCCTTTCTTGAAAGGCATAATAACTTTATCATAAGGCACTACTGCAAGCTTATTTGCTCTGTTTGGTCTAGGATCATCAGGATTCATGCCTAAAAAGTCTGCAACGTCTATTGTTACAGCAGCCATCTGATGAGTATTAACTCTAGTATAAACAATCGCTACAGGATTAGTAGTATCATATTTGTAATACTGATTATATCCTTTGAGTTCATCTGAAATAAGATATTCAGTATAGCTTTCTTTAGTCATAGGAACTTGATTTATTTTTAACCACTCTGTCAAATCCATCTGCAAATTGGACAAAGCACTTTCTGTGTCTTTCTTGAAATTTATGCGCGAGCAAACTACGCAAAAAACAGGCGGGCGCTGATACTTTAAATTCCAAAACTTAAGATAGTCTACTTCAGACCAATCTTTTGGGTCTGATGTTAAAATATCGCCAGTCCAATCAATCACGGTATTAACTGGCAAAAGACTCAGTATGTTGCCCAGCATTGGACTAACTGTGCCTACGCCTTGCTTGAATGAATCCGCTCCGGATTTAATTTCTTTCAGTTCTTTTGTAGAAACAACATTCTTATAATCAATCAACTTATACCAAACATCGAATAAAGGAAGTTCCCCTTTCCAGACTTTGTCCCAGCAATCAACCATTTCATCAGCAACAATCTTGTTAGCAGACCATTCTGCGAGCTGGGCTTCTTTGTTAGGATTATTAAATTTTTTGTAAATCTTATCATAAGCGTGATTGCCTTTTTCGGCCTCTTTTTTATACTTCATAATCGCTTGACTAGCTGCAGCATAATTATCCTGCAAATCTTCCAAAGAAACATCTATATATTTTGCCTTGCACTCAACAGGAATATTCTCAAAACCTAAACCAGGAGTTCTTGTCAGAGCAGAAACCAGAACACTCCACTGACACTCGCCTTTTTCACCAGCTTCAAACAAAAGTTCTTTGAAACTAGGGACCATGAATAAAAACGCAACAAGAACTATTAAAATCCCAATAGCATACACAAAAGTCGGAACACCGACTTGACCTCGTTTCATAATACACCCATTTTTCTTAAAACCGCAAAAATAGACAGCATAAAAATAACAAAGATTATCGCAATAACTAACTCATTCCAGGTAATCTTCCTCCCTTTTTTATTCATAAGATAAACTGAAGAAATAATGTATATAAGGTTTTCGCTTTAAAAAGCCTATTTCTTACAGCAGACTTCGGCAGAAGAGAGTAATACAACCTTGTTGGTCTTTTTATCTAATTTGCCGTAATTGCCAAGAAGTGGATTGCTACAATCATAGACTGGTTTTATTACGCCAGGACACTTTTGCAATTCTTGTTCTGCAGTAATGCCTTGTGAAAAATTCTTAAGCTTGCCAGAAACAATCATGACAAGAATTACAAGAACAGCCAGAGCTAATGCTGCGATAATAATTGTTCTTATTGAAAGAGCTTGGGCTTTCCTCATTGTAACATACCTAAATAAATATCGATTTGTTGATTCAAAATAAACAGTTTAGTTATAAGATAAATAGTTAATAAAAAAAGAAAAATTAAAAGAATAACTTTGGCAGGTGTTGCCCCAGTTATTTTAAACATTTAGCTCAGTGTTGTTACACAGCACTTTTTACAGACAATTGGCTTATTATCTTTATCTTTCATGCCGCTTGTAATGTACTGGCCATAAACATTTTTTTCGTAATTATCTGGATTACAAACCAGAGGGTCTCTTAACTCTAAAACGCCTTTAACATCCGCAGTAGTACCGGTCGGATACGCATCAACTAAACAAATACCTGGACATTCTGAAACAGCTCCAGAGAATATTCCCAGTCTTCCAGTGGTTATTGCAAATAGAATAACTAAAACTAGTATTGCTAAAGCAGCAATGACAATTGTGGTAATTGGTAAACCTTGACCTTTCGTTTGGAAAAAATTCAGTTTTTTTCTAACGTGATCAAAAATCTTTGATTTTTGACATTTCATTATAACACCTCTATTAGATTATATGAGTAAAATAAGCTATTTAGTATATAAATTTTTTCTTATTATGAGGCCGAGAGGAGGTCTATGAGATCTGGCTGGCTCAGGAACTCTTCTCGTTTTATGTCATCGATTATATAGTGAACTTCTTTTGATCGGATAGAAAACTTTTCATCAATGCTATCGATAAAATTTTCAAGCTCTTTAACATCACGAAAGATACATTCTGCCAGATAGTGAAAACCATTATTGATTTTGTATAACGAGTTTATATTAAGGGATTTCGCAAGAAATGCTCCTAACTGGTCTTTTTCGCCTTTTTTAGCACGCAAAAGAATTGTCGCACGCGCACCATATCCTAACTTGGCAAAATCCAGCAGAGCAGTGTTTTTGACTATTATGTCATTTGTCTTAAGCCTGTCAAAAATAGTGCTTACTGGAACTCCTGTCATGCGAGAGAGTTTTGTCAAAGACTCTCTGGAATTCACCCGCAGATGCGCGGTTAATATTAAATCTTTTTTCTTAAACATTATATATCACCTCTAGAGCAGTATAAGAACTATAACTTTGCATAATTATATACTTTTTTCTTAAGCCTTATATATTGCCTTATATTATATAAGATGGAAAAACTTATATAACCTGAGATAAAACACAATAAAATGCAGATGAAAAGAAAAGTCATACAGCTTGCAAGAAAAACATTTGTAGTCAGCTTGCCAAGTAAATGGGTAAAAAAATATGACGTAAAAAAAGGAGACGAACTAGAAGTTAAAGACAACTCCTCCAGCATAGTTTTCTCAACACAAAGACAATCTGATTTGAAAAAAACAAGTATTGACATAACCAACACGAATGAACGAACATTAAGATGGCTGTTGTCCAGCTTGCACAAAAAAGGATATGATGAAATAGAATTATTCTATGATAACAAAAACAAAACGCCAATAATACAAGAACTGATAAAAGATTTATTCATAGGATTTGCAATAGTTCATCAAAGCAACAAAAGATGCATTGTGCGGGCAATATCCCAAGAAAGAGACAATGAGTTTGAAAACATATTAAGACGCGCATGGAGAGTCACAATATCTCTGGCAGATAGTGTTTTGGAATATATAGAGCAGGATACGCAAAAACAATTAAAAGAACTAATTACTTTAGAAAAAACAAATAATCAACTGACTAATTTCTGTGAAAGAATGCTTAACAAAAAAGGGCATTTAGACCACACAAAAACCTGCTTTTATTATGTAATTGCATGGAATCTAGAAAAAGTGTGTGATGATTACAAACATATATGCGAATTACTGGCTGAAAATAAAACAAAAATATCTAAAGAGAGTATCGCTTTCTTAAAAGACTCAAACAATTTTTTACGAAAGTACTATGATACATTCTATTCTTTTGATTTAAACAAACTAAATGAACTTAACACACGCAAAAAAACATTAGTTGCAAAAGGACATAAACTAATAAGTCTTAAAAAAGGGCCAGAAGCAACAATGGTGAACTATCTCACTAACGCAGTAATAAAAACAGCAGACTTCTCGACATCAACTATAGCACTTAACACTAACTAATTCGTGCATTGTGTTTAAGGACTCCCGTATGCTA
>JAHWHT010000102.1 GCA_019323135.1 Candidatus Woesearchaeota archaeon | reverse complement strand
CAGATTTTAGTATATATAGTATATAAATGTTACTGTGAGAAGCAGTAATACTTAATCTTCTTCAGGAAGAGAATCATAATCCATGAATTTTCCATTAGAATCATACATCACAGCAACATGCTCCATCGTACCATCAAAAAACAGACCTGCAAATTTTCTTTTTCCAGCTGCCACATATGTTCCATCTGTCTGTTCTTCCAAAGTTGTAGAGTCTACTGCAATATAATGTCCACCCTGTAAAATAATTTGAGTATCTGCTTTTATTCTTGCTGTTATGTCTTCTTTAGTTATTTCACTCATTTACCTCACCCAATAGAGAGTAAACAAGCAGTATTTTTATAATTTACGCAAAAAAACAAAACATTTATATACTACTATCGCTTTCGATATATCGAAGCCAATATATCGGCACTAATGTATCGAAAAAGATATATCGGTAACGATACCATGATAAGAGGAAACCTAAAACTGCTCACACTAAAAGCACTGGCAAAAAAGCCGCTGTCAGGCTACGCCTTGATGAAATACATCGAAAACAAAATAGGCACAAAGCCCTCTCCTGGTTCTATGTATCCACTACTAGACGAATTAACAAAAGAAAATTTCTTAATCTGCAAACAAGAAGGCAGGAAAAAGATTTACTCCTTAACAAAAGAAGGCAAAGAGCATATTAAAATCATAAACATCCATAAAGATATTCTCATAAAAAAAACAGAAGAAGCCATGAGAATGTGGTCTGCATTGACAGGAGAAAACATCAAGCCTTTTAAAGACACAATGGAAGCTCTGAAAAAAGGAAAATACTCAATAGAAGACATTCCACCAGAAATTCAAGAGTTCAAAATAGAGCTTGCAAGAATATTCAGCAAAGGCCTGTTTCAAAAAAATAAAAAAAAAGTAAAAGAAATTATAAAGAAAACAGTAAAGGAGCTTAAACAAATAAAATGAAAAAAAGAAAAGTAGTAATTAACCTTAAGAACGTATGGAAGACATATAAATTAGGCGAGCACTATGTCCATGCTTTAAGAGGCCTTAATTTAGAAGTCTATGAAGGAGAATTTCTTGCAATTAGAGGCCCATCTGGTTCTGGAAAATCCACTTCCATGAATTTAGTAGGTTGCCTAGACATTCCTTCAAAAGGAATTATCCAGCTGGATGGAATAAACATCGCAAGTTTGAGTGAATCAGATTTAGCACAAATCAGAGGGAAAAAAATAGGTTTCATCTTCCAGAAATTCAACTTACTCAATAATTTAACAGCAAAAGAAAACGTAACACTTCCTTTGATATTCCAAAACATTCCTGAAGAAGAAAGACTAGATACTGCAGAACGTCTGCTCACTGAAATGGGATTAAAAGACAGGATGAATCACACTCCAGGACAATTATCAGGCGGCGAGCAGCAAAGGGTTGCTATAGCTAGAGCTCTAGCTGTTGATCCAGAAGTTATTCTTGCTGACGAACCTACTGGAAACCTGGACCAGAAAACTGGTTCAAAAATAATGGATTTACTAAAAGCCCTTAACAGGAAAAAAGGAAAAACAGTAGTTTTTGTTACTCATGATCTTCCTTTAGCAGAGTATGCAGATCGTATTGCTTATCTTGTTGACGGACAGATTGTTAAAACTAAAACAAAACAAGGAGGTAAATCTGAGCGAGCTCAGAAAACCTCCAAAAATGGAGGAAAATAAAATGAAAAACAAAACAATATTTAGCATAATTTTAATGATTTTAATGGTGGTATCTACCGCAAGTGTTTTTGCAGCAAGGCAAGGTCCTATAATTAGCGCAAACATCTTGAAATACGAGCCAGCCCCAGTAGAACCAGGGGGTTATCTAGAGGTGTGGATATCTGTAAACAACGAAGGAACAACCTCTGAAGATTTCAAAATCGAATTTTTCCCAGAGTATCCGTTCTCTTTAGCAGATGGAGAAAATGAGATGAAAACATTGAACGCTCTGCCTTCTGATGAAAATGCAGTAATAAAGTACAGATTAATTGTTGCAAATGACGCACCAAACAAAGACATGCCTCTCAAGTTCCAGTATCAGTTTGGCGAATCATTGGTTTGGACAAGATTATCATCAGATATCTCAATCAGGACAGCTGGCGCAATTCTTACTGTTGCTGATTACAAAACAACACCTGAAAATGTTCGGCCAGGTGATTTTGTCACAGTTGACTTGACTCTAAAAAATAGTGGACAAATAACAGTTAAAGACATTGATGTACGATTGGATCTTGACGAATCTGTTATTGCACCTATTGGTTCTGGCAACACAAAAAGAATAAACGAGATTCTTCCAGGAGCTACTGGAAAAGTTAGTTTTACCTTGATTGCAGACACTTCTGCAGAAATAAAGGTTTACTCAATTCCATTAAATCTAGAATACAAAGATATACGAAACGCAGAGTATGATGACGAAACAAGAATAAGTCTTGTTAT
>JAHWHT010000101.1 GCA_019323135.1 Candidatus Woesearchaeota archaeon | reverse complement strand
CAGAATAAATCAGGCCGATAGGATTTGGTATATTTGCAAAAGTATTCTTTTCTGTGCATGCGATATTTGCTAATTTGACGCTATTGACAAACCGTGTTGCAGGCACAGCATTATATTCGTCTGATCCTAGTTTCTTTACATAGAAATCATCCATTCTCCAGCCGTTCCGTACAAACTTATCAGCACCCTCTTTAAAGATTCTCTCAAAATCTAGCACTTCGTCTCTACAAACTAATCCAAAGCCGTGTTCTGTATTTACTTTATCAAAATCTGGAAATTTCATTTTATTTACCAATATAAGGCAGTCCTATTGCATCCCACAAAGTATTCATTAACTCAGGATGTTCTACTGCAGTATATACAGCTCCTGCTGCCGCAGCACTCAATACTCCTGCTGCAATTTTACTCCCAAATCTCCTAACTACGCCTAAATTTGCTTTTGCATCTCTTAAATTTTGCCAGCTTCTTGCTATTTGCTGTCTTTTTACTGCTTGTTTTTCTTTTTCTTGTGCTGCGGCAGGGTCTTCATCTATATATACATCATTTTCATAAAATTCAACATAATGCGCAAATTTATCTTCTTTATAATCTGTTGGCGAAATATTGTGTTTTTTTAGTTCATTCAAGATTATTTTTGGTGCTTCGCCCTTATGCACTGCTTCCAGATCTCTTAAGCATTCATCTATTGTTGAGTATCTGTCATCTGGATTGTGCTGCATCATTTTCGCCATAACTAAATCCACATACTCTGGTATTTTTGCAGTTTGTTTAGCCTTAAATTTGTTTTGACTTGCCAAAGTGTTTACTAATCCATTTAATTTTTTTGATGCACTTGGAAGTAATGCTTTATAGTGGCCTACTTTTAAATTTGATACTCCTGCATATCCTGCTTTTGCCAAAGGATTTGGGGGCAGGCCTATAAGATTATAATATATCAGTGCTGCTGCAGAATACTGGTCTGCTTTCCAGGTGACTTTTGCTCTCTCTGTAGCACTTCCAGGAACTTGTTCTGGCGCTCCAAAGCCAACTGTTCCAAAAAACGCGCCATTTGCTTGTGTCTGCAGTGTTTCAGCATTGTATTTTTCATCCTGCATTAATCCAAAGTCTATCAAGATTACTGTTCCATCATCTTTTATCAAAAGATTTGGGGGTTTAAGGTCTCTGTGAACCAGGCCTAATGGGTGCAGTCCTGTTTTTAGTATTTTCAGTGCTTGTATGCCTACATCTATTCTTTTTTTGTAACCTAATCTTTTTATTTTTTCATCTGACATTTGATTATCAACTATAGGATAAACTGCAAAATGCATGCCATTGCCATCTGAATCATCACTCACAACAGCTCCGCTCACTAAGGGGTATGCCATTTGAGGATGTTTTCTCGCAAGAAGTTTTCTTTCTCGAACAGGCAAGTGTTTTGTTCCAGGATTTGTGTTATATAATTTTGCAACACAGTTTCCGTCAGGGAAATCTGCCCCAAATTCGTTTTGAATCATTTTAACTAATTCTTTTTTTGGAATCTTTTTAGTATCAAGCTTGTATTTTCTGACTTTTTCCTTCCAAATTTTCCATTTTGCTTCTGCAAGTTTCTCCTCTTTTTTTGCCGAATTTTCTTGTTTTGATTTTGGCTTGAAGATAGCTTCCCGCATTCTTTGCAAAAGATTTTTTTGCACTGGTTTTTCTCTCTTTTTTCTTGCTGCTTCTCTTTTCTTTGCAAGTTTTTCAGCATATGCATAAAGCTCATCTGGCGTAAGTTCTTCTTCAATATAGGTTATTGCTTTCCAGTGCGCGTATATTTCTGCACAGGTATCTAAATTAAAGTCTATTTTTGCTTTAAATGCGCCCCCTTGTCCTCCCACCCCGAATAATCTTTCAGGTATTCTTGTTCCAGCATGTACTGGTATAGTTACGTTATAATTTGTATTTTTTGATTTTATTCTCAAACAAGGTTTTTTATTTTTTTTTGCTTTTTTAGTTCCTCTATCTAAAAGTTTTTCAGCAAGGCTTGCTTCACTAGTAGCAGAATCTTGAGTTACTGTTGTACACATTCCAAACGCAGCTCCGCCTTTGCTCATCTGACTAATCTGCACTTCCAATGTTTTTGGTTCGTCTTTGGTTGTTTTGCTCATTTTTTCAATAACTGCATCAAGGCATACTCTACAACGTGACTTTTGTTTCGAAATAGGCCTTGCTTTAGTTCTGCCTCTATTCTAGATACCAATTCTTCTTCCACTGTTATGCTAATCTTCTTCTTCATGGTAGTATAAAGTAGTATATTGTCTTACTTTATAAAGCTGATGTTTAGTAATCACTTAACAGTAATAATTCTTAAACTAAAACAAAATAACCAAAAAATATATATACTAGTTAATACATAATAGTTATTAATTAATAACAATAAGTGATAAATATGTTACAAAAACTTAAACACGCACCAACCCTAAAAACAATTCTC
>JAHWHT010000021.1 GCA_019323135.1 Candidatus Woesearchaeota archaeon | reverse complement strand
TCTAAAGTAATTAATGTACTTGCAAAACAAGGATTAGGATATTTTATTCAAGAGTATGGATTAAAATGGCATCTTCCTTTTCACAAACGAATCAAAAATTATGAAAAAGGAGATTCTATTCCTGTAAGACTGCGCAAGTCTATGGAGGAATTAGGGGGAGCATATGTAAAATTAGGGCAGCTGCTTAGCTTGAGACCTGATTTAGTTCCTCAAGAATACTGTGATGAATTCTCTAAATTGCTCGATAAAATGCCTGCATTCAGGTATGAAACTGCAAGAAAAGAAATTGAAGATGAATTGGGCGCGCCACTCAAAAAAATATTCAAAAGTTTTGATAAAACGCCGATTGGGAGTGCTTCAATTTCACAGGTGCATAGAGCAGTTTTGAAGGACGGGAAAAAAGTTGTGGTAAAAATACAGAGGCCGCATGTAAGAAAACAATTTGAATCAGATATACAAATATTATATTATCTTGCACACAAAGTGGACAAATATTTTAAGAATAGCACAGTATCGCCTTTGCTGATAATCAAGGAATTTGAGAGATATACCAAAGAAGAACTTAATTTTGTTATTGAAGCAGACCATATAGAACAATTCTATGACATATTCAAACGAAACAAACAATTTGTAGTGCCTAAGATATATCCAAAATATACAACAAACAAAATTTTAGTTATGGATTATATTCATGGAACTAAATTGGCTGAAATAAAAGATGACATATCTGCTAAAGCTAAAAAAGAGATAATAAAAAACTTATCTGATGCAGTATTTACTCAAGTTCTTCAGAAAGGATTGTTTCATGCAGATTTGCATCCTGGAAACATATTAATTTTACCTGGGCGAAAAATAGCCCTGTTGGATTTTGGAATAATCGGGAGATTAGATGCTGCACTTAAACAGCACACTATAGATATGATAGTGGCAATGGTGAATCAAAACTCTCGAGAGGTCAGCAGAATACTTCTGAAAATAGGAATGCCTACAGAGCAGACAAACATAGAATCATTTGAGTTGGCAGTAGATAATGTAATCAGACAGTGGAGTTCTGCAAGCAGTATGCGCGCAACACATGTACTGCACAGATTGTTTAATATCTGCATAAAAAATTATATTCGAATGCCTCCTGATTTAGTACTTTTTGCAAAAGCATTAGTTACAGCAGAGGGAACTTGTGTTCAGCTGGATCCTCAATTTAATTTTGTTGAATATGCCAAACCCAAAATAGTTCAGATTCTAAAAAAAGAGGCAAGACCATCTGCAGTGATTAAAAGATTCTTGAAAAAATCTATGCAGGCAGGAGATTCTTTATCTGAAATACCTGAAAGAGCTGTTGATTTACTTGAAAAATTCAAAAGAGAACCAATTAAGTTAGATATTAGTGATACAGATATAGGACATTTAGGGAGATCAATTGGATTTGGGAGCAATAAATTAGCATATGCTATACTTGCAGCTGCCTTGCTTTTGTCTGGAGCAATGTTAATAGAGTTGAAGCCCAAATTATTTGGATATTCTATATTTTCAATATTTGCATTAACATTTGCAGTAATGCTTATTGGAGTATTAACTGGATCTATGATACGCGAAAAATTCTTGCCGTATGGCTTGATTAAAAGGAGGTAGAACAATGAGCAAAAAAGAAACTTTGAAAAAAATGGCAAAAGTGCCTGTAAAAATAGCAAAATACGCTAAAAAAGAGACTGCGAAAGAAGTCAAGAGATTGATGAAAAGCAAAGATCATAAAGAAGTCAAGAAAGTAGCAAAGAGATTAGTGGTAGAAACAAAGAAGTATACTGCTGTAATGAGCAAAATCTTGATGGCAGAGATGAAAAAAGCAACAAAAGTTGCAGCTAAGAAAGTCAAGAAGAAAGCGAAAAAGACTAAAAGAAAGGTTAAAAGAAAAGTTAAGAGAAAGGTTAAGAAAAAGAAAAGATAATCCTTATTATTGTCTTTTTTTCTCTATATATTATTAAAACTTTTAACTATTTAAAGTTTGGTTTATAGAAAATTTTTGCTTAAATTTTCTATTCCACAAAATTGCTAAGTGATGTGTCTATTCAGCAATTTTGTGTTATACTCGAGGATGGCGAAAAATACTCTATAGATAACTTTATATACTTTCGGTGATATATAAAATCAACATGATTAAGAATAATTTCAAAGAAAAATTCGTTGGCAAAGATCCATTTACTGAGATTCTTGGACAAAATAGTACTAAGGATCAAATTAAATCTGCATTGCTTATGGACAGACATGTTTTGATAATCGGTCCGCCAGGAGTTGGCAAGACAACTATTGCAAATAATGTTGCATCCTTATTGCCAGAAATAGTGGTGAATGACTGTCCGTATAATTGCGATCCAAAAGAACCACTGTGCCCGAGCTGCAAAACTAGCAAACCAAAAACCAAGAAAATAAAAGGAACAGAGCGGTTGGTTAGACTGCAGGGAAGCCCTGATTTGAATGTCGAAGATATATTGGGAGATATTGATCCAATCAAGGCATTAAAGTTTGGACCTGCTTCGCTTGAAGCATTTACTCCTGGGAAAATATTCAAAGCCAATAATGGAATATTATTTTTTGATGAAGTAAACAGATGCCCTGAAAAATTGCAAAACGCATTATTACAGGTACTGCAAGAGGGCAGAGCTACAATTGGTTCTTACACTGTTGATTTGCCTGCTAATTTTATTTTTATCGGAACAATGAATCCGGAGGAAACCGCTGCAACAGAAAAATTGTCAGATGTATTTTTGGATAGATTTGATGCGATTCATATGACTTATCCTGGAAAAATAAAAACTGAAGAAAAAATAGTGCTTAGTAAAGGCAAAAAAATCGAAGTAGTGTTTCCAGATGGTTTGTTAGGATTGACAATAAATTTTATTAGATTATTGAGAGAACATCCAGACATATTAAAAAAACCTAGTGTTCGAGCATCTATTGGTTTATATGAAAGAGCGCAAGCAAATACTATATTGGCTGGACGCAAAAAAGTAAATGCAGAAGATATTGCAAAAGCAGTAATATCTGTATTATCTCATAGAATTGAGCTAAAACCTTCTGTAAAATATCTGAAGACTGCAGAAGATTTCCTTGAAGACGAGTTTAAATCCTTTTGTTCTGAACATAAAGAACTTGGCGAAAGTGGTGGTTGTCTTTAGCACAGATGACACAGATGAACAAGAAGTAAATGAATTCTCAAAAGCCGAAGAGGCTGAAGGAAACCTGCGGATGCAGCTGGTTGAAGATAAATTAATGCATTCTGTATTACAGCATGATCAGCAAACAATAGATGATGGTAAAATAATTGAAGAAGCAACCAATAGAAACATCAGTGCGTTTACACCAAATATGCTTTTTGATAAACTAGTCAAAAATTATTCTTTAGCAAAACAAATATTCGGGGAAAAATTGCTGCGACTGCTTACTGGATATGAGCCAGATTACTTAGAAAAAAATATGGGCATACCTGAGTTTCAGAAAGAACTTAAGAAACAGCTTGAGGCAAACCTGGATCGGCTGAAAAACCAGAATCTTTTAGGTGGACGAGGCGAGATTACTGAAAAAGGGATAGAATTGGCATCTTTGATACTATATATAGAAGAGCTTGACAAAATAATTCCGCGAGGGGCAATTGGAGAGAAAGTGCATAAACGAATCTCGCATTATGGTGAAAAATCCGATTTCAGAGATTTCAAAAAAGGAGACCGATATAAAGATGTTAATCTGCGCAAGTCGATCAAGACTGCCATAAAAAGAGGGCATAGCAAGCTTGATAGTTCTGATTTGAAAACAGCGCAGAGACAGAGCAAAGGCGCAGTGAATATGATATATGGATTTGATAGCTCTGCATCTATGAAAGGAGATAAAATTGCAATGTGCAAAAAAGCAGGAGTTGCACTTGCGTATAAAGCAATTAATGATAAAGACAAAGTTGGCTTAGTTGTATTTGGGACAGAGGTAACTGATTTTGTAGAACCAACAGATGATTTTGGATTTTTGCTTAATAAAATAACCAGAGTTAAAGCTTCAAGGCAGACAGATTTTGTTGAACTGATTAAAAAATCAATAGAACTGTTTCCATCAGGCGATGTAACAAATCATTTAGTTATTTTGACTGACGCTCTTCCTACAGTGGGCAAAGAACCTGAAGAAGAAACACTACAGGCAGTGTCAATGGCAAGATCTGCAGGAATAACAATTTCTGTAATTGGAATAAAACTAGATGAAAAAGGAGAAAAACTAGCCAAGACTATTGCAGATTTAGGGGATGGAAGATTTTATGTGGTTCGAGATCTACATAAATTAGATAAGTTAGTTCTAGAGGATTATTATGCCGTGCGATAAGTCTGCAGAAACATTTAAATAATCAAATAATACCATCTAAGACAAAAGAGGTGAAAATGGTATTAGAGCAGTTATATCCACTAGAATTCTTAAAACGGAATCCGAAATATGCTTTTGTTTTAAGTATGGCATTGACTGTATTCAGTGTATTTTTTGCAATGCTGGTGTTTCCAAATGATCCTGCTCTTGTGATAGTTGCAATGACAGCAACTCTGCTTATACCTTCTTTGTATCAATTTACTGTATTTGAGACTGGTGTTTATAGAAGAGTCTCAGAACTGTTCAGCTTAAAAGAGTGGGCTGAATCAAACAAAAACTTATTCAAAGTGTATATTTACATGTTTTTTGGGAGCTTTTTTGTGTTTGCATTTTTTGCAATGTTCCTGCCTAAACTGGCAGCAAACCAATTATTCAGACAGCAGTTATCTGTGATGGCAGGCGGAGCAACATGGTCTATAAGCCTGTTCTGGGATTTATTTTCGCATAATATGCAAGTTCTAATGCTTTGTTTTATTATAGCATTAATTGCAGGAAACGGCTCAATCTATATGATAATATGGAATGCTTCGGTATGGGGAACTGTTTTTGGGAATTTGGCTAAGACAACTGCGGTTAACTTAAGTGCAAGCACAGGAATAGTGTTTTTACTGATAATGCTGAGCGTATTTCCGCATGTTTTGCTGGAGATGTCCAGTTATATCATTGCAGTGATATCTGGCACTGTTTTGTCTAATGCCCTGGCTAAAGAACACATAGTGTCAAGACAATTTGCAAAAATACTGGGTTTAAATCTCTTGGTTCTTTTATTTGCAATATTTGTGCTGGTTGTGGCAATGCTTGTGGAGACATATGTGCTGAAAAACTTCACAACATATCAAACAATAATACATCTAAGCTTTGGAGTTTAAACACATGAAAATACTTGCCTTCTCAGACCTGCACGCAAGACCGCGATCACCAGACTATGTTGATTTTTATGCTATACTAAAATATATTAAAAAACTAAAAGAAAAAGCAAAAAAATCAAAACCAGATTTGATAATTTGCGCAGGAGATATGTCTTTGTTTGAGCATGACCTTGAAGAGATAATGCAGAAGATAAGTAAAATAGGCAAAAAAATATTAGTGATACCTGGAAATCATGAAACGCCTTCTTTTGTGAGAAAATTATGCTCATTTTATGATAATATAGTTTACATAAACAAGAGAGCAGTTAAAATAGGGGATTATACTTTTGTTGGATTTACAGGAGAAGGATTTCTGAGGCAGGATCCAGAGATGGCAAAGTTCATCAAGAAAATTACCCCCAAAATTAAAGGCAAAAAAGTTGTTTTAGTGACACATGCTCCGCCGTACAGAACAAAATTAGATAAAATCGGGCGGGAATATTGCGGCAATAAAACAATATCTACTTTTATCAAGAAAAATAAAAATATTGTACTGGAAATATGCGGACATTTACATGAAAATGCCGGAAAAGAAGACAAGATGAATAATGCAAAACTTGTGAATCCTGGTCCAGTAGGTAAAATAATAAAACTATGAAATTCAATAGAAATCAAAAATTGCTGATAGAACAGAGTGTTTTATGGGCAGTGTATTATGGATTAACCAGCGCATTCTTGATAGCGTTTGCATTAGCATTAGGCGCGACAAATACAATCATAGGAATAGCAGGAGCTTTGCCTTATCTGGCTGCAATACTTGCACAGGTTCCCGGAGCAAAGCTTGTGGAAGGATATTCCCGGATTCATATAAATTGCGTATTAACTTTTACATCTCGATTGCTTTGGATACCAATAATACTTATTCCTGTGTTTTTCCAGAGACATCCTTTGATTACTTTATTGGCTTATTTCTTTTTAGTTCAATTTACAGAGTGGCTGACGCATCCTACCTGGACTTCTTTAGCAGGGGAGTTTGTGCCTATAAAACATAGAGGAGAGTACTTTGGCAAAAGAAACATGATGATGGCTATTGCAGGATTGACTGTGAGTATTCTAGGGGCAGTGTATCTTGATTTGTTTGCAAAATCAGATTATACTGGATTTTCAACAATGTTTTTAGTTGGAGTTTTGTTTGGACTATGGTCATCTTATTTGTATGTTCGGATGAAAGAACGGCCTTATCGGGATAAGAAACGACATAAATTGATAGAATTCTTTAAACTAAAAGGAGAATTCAGGAAATTAATCTACATAATAATTTTTTTTAATTTTGGATTTATGATATCTTCGCCATTTTTCATAGTTTATATGCTTAAAAATCTGTCACTTAGTTATACTTTTGTGATGGTGTCTTTTGCAGTTGCAGGCGCAGTAAAAATATTTGCGCATAAGCATTTTGGTAAAGCGACTGATAAAGTGGGTGATAAAGCAGTTGCTATTTTCAGCATATTTGGGACTGCGCTAGTTCCGTTTACTTACTTGTTTATTACAACTGAAACAATTTGGCTGATATTTGTGGCACAAATAATATCTGGCATATTTTGGGCAGGCGTAGAGATCAGTGTTTTTAATTTAGTGCTTGACTTTTCACATGAACACAGAACAATAAAAGTGGCAAAATATGTGATGCTGACATCTGTTCCTTTGATTTTAGCGCCAATTGTGGGCGGACTTGTGGCAGATAGAGCTGTGTTTATACTTTCTGGAATACCAATTGTATTTGCAATATCTTTCTTGTTGAGAGCAGCATCTGCAGTTATGATGTTTTCAATCAAAGAACCAAGAGTCAAGACACAATCTAAATTAGGGGATGTGCTGCATGAACTGGTTGCGATACATCCAATACAGGGGATTGGTCATACAATAAGCGGAATAAAAGGAATATTCAGAAGTCCATAATTCTATCTTTTCTATCTTCTTTCATCAGTAATATAACTCTGCTTTCTGGTTTTTCATCAATGATTTTCCAGTCTGCTGCTTTTGCAACCTGCTTTGCAAATTCCTTGATTTCTTGATGCAGAGGCATGTGCTTTTGCTCTAATCTTTCTCTTGAATGGCCCACCCACATGTATGCTTTAAGCTCAACAAACATAGGATTTGCTTTTTTAATTAATTCTGCATAACCTTCTGGATTAATCATGTTAATATCTTTTACTAAAGTTAATCTAAGGCAGCTTCGCTTGAATTCTTTAATTAAATCTAATGACTGCATTATTTTTTCCCAACAAGAATCTGCTTCTGGATTGCATGTTTTTAGATAAGTTTCTTTATTCGGAGCAGGCAGAGTCATGTATAATTGAGTGGGTTGATGAGTGATGAGTTTTTTTAGCATTTCAGGAACAGTTCCATTAGTTACAACAAACGTAGTCATGTTTCTTGAATGTATTTCATCTATTAATTCAGGGAGCAGAGGGTATAAACAGGGTTCTCCTGTCAGAGAGATTGCAAAATGCAGTGGTTTTTCTGCTTCTGTGAATCTTTCTTTGTTGCTGGTTTCACTTCCTTTAAATCCCTGCAGAATTTTCTTTTGTTCTTTTAAGCAGCCATCAACAATATCTTTTGGTGAATTTATCTGTTTTGGAATTAAATTATCTCTTACATCGCGCCAGCAGAAAACACAGCGGTGTGTGCAGGCAAACCAGGGAGACATTTGTACGCAGCGCCAGGATTTTATTCCATAAAAAGTTTTTTTGTAACAGACACCTTTTTCTCTTATGGATTTCTTGCACCAAGTGCAGATTTTTATGGCACTGTGCTTGCCTACAAGTCTGTATCCTTGTTTTTCTAACTCTTGTTTTCTTAAATCTGAGATCATACCCCCTAGATATAAGCTTAAATTTAAAAAGATTTAGTTATTTTATTCAAATATGGAATTCAAAGACTTGATAACTGAAATTGAATCAATGCCTGCTTTTAAAGAATGGAAGAAAACACATGAAGGATTTTACCTGGCGCATGCGTTTGTGATGCCAAGTGATAATGTGTGGCAGATTGGGTATTATGATAAAGAAAGCAATAAAGTAGATACTATTACCAAATTAGGTGATGAGATAAAAATAGAGCCAGCGCAAGAGATTCTAAAAGCAAGCCAGGAAATACTTGAATTGAATCCAGAAGATGTCAAAATATCTGTTAAAGAAGCGCTTGAGAAAGCTTCTGAATGTATCAAAGAAAACTATTCAAAAGAGATACTTTTAAAGCACTTTTTAATCATTCAGCACTTGGAAGGAGAGACAGTTTATAACATTACTTACGTAACACAAAGCTTTAAAACCATCAATATCAAATTGTCAACTATCGACGGTAAAATCGTTAAACACACCCTAGAAAAATTGGCTGACTTTGGGTGAGTAGTGACATCAATTCTTTAGACTATATTTTTAATTTACAATTTATTTAAATATAAGCTATGTTTTCTAAATTATGTTGCGCGGAGAGAAAGAGGTGCAAAAAAGAGGTTGTTCTAAAAAAGAGGTGAAGGCAATGGCAGTAAGTTATAAAGAGGCTCAAAAAAATTCAAGATTAGGGGATTTTATTCTTTTAAATGAAGAAGAAATCTAATTATTAATTATTTTATCAACATAAGTTCTTATTTCTTTTTGCATTGATTCAATATCGCCTTCTTTGTATTGGATTACCTTGATTCTTTCTGGTTCTTCTCTAGCGATTTCTAGATAACCTTGCCTAAGGCGTTCATGAAAGTCCATGCCTTTAGCTTCCTGTCTGTCAGGTCTGCCAAATTCGCCTGTTGTAATCTTACTTAATCCGACCTCGGGATTTACATCAATATACACAGTTAAATTAGGGATGATGTCTCCAACTGCAGCTCTGTGAATCCGTTTAACAAAGTCTAAATCAATATTGCCACCATAGCCTTGATATGCTGTTGTAGAATCATAATATCGATCTGTAATCACAATCAGACCTTTTTCTAGAGCTGGCTTGATTTTATATAAAGTGTGCAGATATCTGGCCATAGAATATAGTAAAAGCTCTCCTTCAGGAGTGTGTTCATTATCTGGATGCATGACTTCTGTTCTTAACTGTTCTGCTAAGGGAATGCCGCCAGGCTCTCTTGTTACCATGACTTGAAAACCTCTGCTTTTAAGATATTCTTCAAGCAGGTTAACTTGCGTGGTCTTGCCGCCGCCATCACCAGACTCAAAACTGATTAATTTTCCTTTCATAATATAAAATTATTAGGGGTTGTTTATATTATTTTATTGTATAAGTAATATCTTTTGCAGAACGAAAATAGTTATAAAGAACCACACTCTAGAGTAGTTAGGGGGAACATGCTAGAACAAAAAGACTATGTTACATTACTGAATGATGCTTTGCGGCGCAATGAGACTATTGTGATTAGCTGCAATTGCGGTATACGGTATTCTGGAAGGGCAGAGAGCTTGCTTAAGGATGGAGATAGATTAGTGTTAATCAAAGCAGACAATGCTTTATTAGTGCATCAACCTACTGGAAATAACCCAGTCAATTACATGAAGCCAAATACTTCGCATAATCTGGTGATTGAGAATGACAAATTGATTTTGAAATCCCGCAATCTTGCTCTGAAAGAAAACATGGATATAACACTTAACAGAATACACTTTTTTAATTCGCAAAAATTAGTAGATGGAAAATCAATTGTTATATCTGGTACAGAATCAGACATGGCAAACATGCTTTATGAAAATCCAGATATGATTGAGAAAGGATTTAATCCAGTTAATCAGGAAGAGCAAACTAAATATGGTTTTATTGATGTTCTTGGATTGGATTCTTCAGGAGTGCTTACTGTGGTTGAATGCAAAAGATACAGTGCAGATTTAGGGGCAGTAACTCAGTTACGCAGGTATGTTGAACGATTGATGGTTAGCAAAGGCATAACAAAAGTTCGCGGAATAATTGCAGCACCAAAGATAACTCCAAATGCGTTTAAGATGCTTTCTGATTGGGGATATACATTTGTTTCTGTTAAACCGCCTAAGTATTTAGAAGATTTTAACAAGAAACAGAGTAGGTTAGATAATTTTTGAGGTAAGAAAAATGGAAACACCAATGAATCCAGTAATGGAAGTTCAAAGAACTATTTTTGATGGAAAAAGAGCTTATGAGTTGATTCTTTCAAGAGAAAATTTTAATCACTTGTGCGCAGGCTGTCCAGATTTTGATAGGCTTGTAGGGCATTCAGATGATGGACTAATGTTTTATATTTTTGAGAACCCGCATGGCGTGATGCCTGAGTCGTTTAAACCTCTGCCAGGAAGGGATGGCTATTTTGCTTATGTTGGAGCGCCTGTTCCAAGGATTCCGCAAGGAGTGTCAAATGAAGAATTTTGCAAATTAGCCAATGAGGCATCTGGTGCTTTAGAAAAAGCAATCAATGAAAGCGGCAGGTTGCCAATGGAAGAAGGAACACCTCATGGAAAGATCAATTTAGGGTATGTTACTATGAGAGTTGAGAAAGATTCTTCTCAAGATAATCCAAAGCAATAACAGACCAATTTTCCAGAGTTGCATCTTCTGCAGAAACTATTTGTTTTATTTCTTCTATGGATTTCATTTCTCCAAAGACAGATTCTGCGTCTCCTGGAATTGCATCGGATTCTGTGAGGACTAGGTAGACAACGCCGAAGTGGACTCGGCCAACAGAGTCTTCATCGTCATTTATGTAGCCCAGAACTTTTGTTTGGAACTGGCCTATCTTAACTTCTTCAGAGAGTTCTCTTAGTAAACTAGAATGAATAGGATTTGTTTCTTTTTCTTCTTCTCTATCAATGTGGCCGCCAATACCCATAGACCACTTGTTTTGCAGGCGTTTTTCTGTGTAATTCTGCCCAGCCATTGCTCTTTTGTAAATGTAAATCTTTTTTGTCTTAGGATTCATGATTAAAGCATAGCCAATAGGCTGTTTATGAGATTCATCCTGCTCAGCAACTCTTCTTTTTATGTATTTGAAACCATTAATTATTCTGGATTGGAAATCCGTACTAGTGTGAGGCTTAAAACCTTGAAATTTATCTTTTTCTGCATCAAATAGTGTGTTTCTGTCCACAACTAAAACATCTTTTTCTAATTTGTCCATTCGACCACCTAGGCATTAAAGAAAATGGGTTTTATTTAAGGTTTTCTATGGTATAAAACTCAGTCTGAGGAATAGCAAAAGCGCCTTGGCTATTTACTATTGTTTTATTGTTCAAATCAAGAACTAGATAGCCTGCGTCAAGGTAATAATAGTCTTCTTTTATGAGGTCTTTTTGGTTTTTGAGGAGCTCTTGGACTTTTCTGTAGTGTTTTCTTATGAAATAGATTCTGTTTCCCTTTACAACAAATAAATTAACCAGTGACATGATAAAATAGTTGATTTTATTCTTTATATGTTTTGGGGAGAATTTTTCGGAAGAATTACGCAAGTATCAATAATTTTTCTTTACTTGTCAGGCCGCTCTTGATCTTGACTGGCTTTTTCAAGAGTTTTGAGAAAAACTTAATCACTTCTAGATTTGCTTTGCCTTTTTCTGCATGAGCGGCAATTGCTACTTTTATTGCGTTTCTTGATTCGTCATAACCTAGAATTTCACTCTTTTTTGCGTTAGGCTTTACAATAATCTTTAAAGAATTATTTTTTATGTAATTTTCAATAGTCATGTCTGTTCTCGCCAGATGTGCTTGCACTTTTCACATTCATAGAATCGCGTAGGAGGTTCGTCAGCTGCACGCATCTGCTTTTCCCAGCTTCGCGCTTTCTTGTGCTTGCATTTAGGACATTCTTCTTCAACCTGCGGTCTTGTCTCGATGTTTTCAACAACTTCAACACAATTATCTTTTGAATTGCAGGTTTCAGTAATCACAGTGCCTTTTGCGTCAGTCTT
>JAHWHT010000100.1 GCA_019323135.1 Candidatus Woesearchaeota archaeon | reverse complement strand
TTTGGAGTCATCCCAAAAGTTGCTTTTGATATTTCTGCTGTCAAGATTGCAAATTCCTTGTCTTCTTTTACGCTTCTCTTTTTCCATTCATCTGTGAGTTCATCCCTTACTGCAATGCCTCTCACTCTTTTTTCAATCCATTCAGCACTGTAGCCTTTTGCCTTGTAAAGCTCTTTCATCCGCTTCTGTGCCAGTTCTGGATCCTGTATTTCCTGGACTCTTTCATAGCCGACTTTTGCAAGCCATTGCTTGAAAGGCTCGGCTTTAACAGATGGAATAGACTGCACCATTCTAAATGCCCCTTCTGTATTGACGCAGTTCATAGCTTGCTTTCCGCCACGCGTTTGTACAGGAAGGGTATGTACAATTTGTACCCACCCTTTGCCAAGCACAGGGTCACGCTGCTTCATTTTCTGTATATACTGCTTAGGATCTTCAGAATCAGTAAGCGCAGCTACAATGTCTTCTAAAACAAACCACCACTCTTCGTCGTGCCACGCTCTCCTTATCTTCTTGTCCTGAAAGACAACCAAAGCATTGTTTTCATCCATTTTATTGCAAATGATATCCTTCTTTATAAACTTCACGCGTGTATGTCCAGTGGTTGTTTTTTATATGCTTTTCTTAAGAAAATGTGGAAATGTTGCGGAAAGGTTTAAATAACTTCATCTTCTAATTATTCTCATGCTCACAAAATCCAAGTATTTAATCGGGTTACAATGTCCGAAATATCTCTGGGTTATTGTTAATGCTAAACAAACTATTCCTGAAGCAGAGGATTCTGATAAGATTAGATTTGCAGAAGGCAATGCAGTTGGCAAGCTTGCTACTACACTTTTTTCTGGAATAGATTTGTCTGAATTAAATTTTAAGGATAATATTGCTAAAACAAAAAAATCTTTAAAATTAAAAAAGCCTATTTTTGAGGCAGGTATTTTAGTGGATGATTTATTTTCAAGAGCAGATATTCTTAGGCCGGTTAAAGATAAATGGGATATTATTGAAGTTAAATCAGGAACTAAGGTCAAGCCTGAGAATATTCATGATCTTTCTTTTCAAAAGTTTGTTTATGAAAAAGCTGGTTTAAAGATTAGAAAGTGTTTTTTGATGCATTTGAATAATGACTATGTAAGAAAAGGCAAATTAAATGTTAAGAAATTATTTGTTCAAACAGATATTACTTCTGAAGTTGAAGATGCTATACTTGGCATTGAAGACAGGATTGAATTGATGAAGAGTATTATTGCTAAAAAGGCTTGTCCTGAATTGCAAATACATGATAAGTGCAAAAATCCTCATAACTGTCCTTTGATATCAGAATGTCATGGTTTTCTTCCTACTGATAATGTTTTGAAATTATATAGATTAGGCAAGAAATCTTTTAAATTAATTGAATCCGGAATTTATGCGATAGAAGATGTTCCAGATGAGTTTAAACTTACTTCTAATCAAGAAATTCAACGGAACTGTGCTAAAAGCGATAAAATACACATAGATAAAGCTAATCTAAAGACTTTTTTGAAGAAGTTGAAGTATCCATTATATTATCTTGATTTTGAGTCCTTTTCAACAGCTATTCCGCTTTATGATGGCCTGAAGCCCTATTCTCAGGTATGTTTTCAGTTTTCGTTGCATGTTCAGGATAAAAAAGGTTCAAAATACAAACATTATTCATTTTTAGCAGACTCTTTAGATCCTAGAAAAGAGTTTTTAGTTGAATTGAAAAAAGTTCTTGGTGACAAAGGTTCAATAATTGTTTATAACCAAAGCTTTGAGATTAGTCGTTTACGCGAATTAGCTAAATTGTTTCCTTCATATTCAAAATGGGTAGAATCTGTAGTTAATCGAGTTGTTGATTTGATTATACCTTTCAGAAGCTTCTTTTACTACAATCCAAAGCAAAAAGGCAGTGCATCAATCAAGTATGTCCTGCCTGCATTAACAGGCAAAGGCTATGAAAACCTCGGAATCTCTCAAGGCGGAGACGCAAGTCTAGACTACTTCTGGATAACTCACGGACTACCTTGGAAAAAGAAAGCAACAGAGAAGGATATTAAGAAAGTAAGAGAGAATTTGTTGGAATACTGTTGTCTAGATACAGAAGGGATGGTTTGGATTGTTGATGAGTTGGGGAAGCTTACTTAGATAATATTTATATAGTAGTAAGGCATATTAGAAATTGGGGGTTTCGGAGGAAAAATGAATAAGCAAAAAGAGTCTACTGGTGCAAATTTAGGTTTTGAAAAGAAGTTATGGTCTGCTGCTGATAAATTAAGAAGTAATATGGATGCTGCAGAATACAAGCATGTTGTGTTAGGATTAATATTCTTAAAGTATATTTCTGATGCTTTTACAGAGCTTTATGAACAGTTAAAGAAAGATAAAAATTCTGATCCTGAAGATGTTGATGAATATCTTGCTAAAAGAGTTTTTTGGGTACCTAAAGAAGCTAGATGGAATTTTCTTGAGAAAAATGCTA
>JAHWHT010000099.1 GCA_019323135.1 Candidatus Woesearchaeota archaeon | reverse complement strand
ACTAAATATCCATGTTCCTGAAGTAAAAAACAAGCCATGCATTTTTTCAAACAGTAAATCAAAAGGAAGTAAAAAGATTACAGGAATAACCACAGTAATAATTCCGCCATAAAACAGTATTTCTCGCTTGTTTTCAACAAAACGCAGCATAACTAAGAATAATACAACTAATATCATTAACAAGACTATCAGTTTGTTAATTACAACTCGAACATCTTCAAGATGCACTAACTCCACAGCACTAAACTCAGTAAACCCAGAAGAAATCGACCCTGTCTTAAAATACTCGACCATGTCTTTATTCATCTGAGAAGCATCAAGTGAACTATATTCTTCAGTCAATCCAGTGTAAAAATCAGAATCATATATTAGTATTCCAAAACTCATCAAGTAAACAATCAATGGAACTAGAATAATTAAAAGAATTTTACAATACTTTTGCATTGTCATCTATGTCTGCCTTTATTTCTTCTTTTTTAGTTTTTAGCGGCTGTTTTTTGTAGATTACTGTCTTATTTTTTGTTGTCATCTGCGCCTGCTGAAACTGTTTTACTGTAATTTGCTCTTCCCCAGGCTCAATCCCTTCAATAAATACCTGGTCTCCTGGCTTGCTTTTAGGTGCCTCTAATAACACTACTTTTTTCTTTTGCTCTGCAGCAATAACCATGCCATTGCTCTCTACCCCTCTTAACTTAGAGGCCTTTAGATTAGTCATAATAACAACATGTTTGCCTCTCAACTCTTCTGGCTTAAAGTAAGGTTTTAGACCTGCAACCACCTGTCTTTTTTCTTTGCCCAAACTTATCTGCATTACAAACAATTTGTCTGCATCTGGGTGGTCCTTAACTTCTGTTATCTCTGCAACTTTTAGATTTACTTTTGAAAAAGGATCTTCTTCTTTGATTTCAAATTTCTGGAACAATATTTCTGATTTAGATACTTTTCCTTTAGTAGTTTTTCTAAAACCAATGTCTGCAAATGTTCCTGGTTTCTGTCCTATTTGTTTTGCAATTTTTTCAGCTGTTGCAGGAATTATTGGTGAAGCATAAATAGATATTATTCTTAAACACTCAACAAGCGTATATATTATCGTCCCTAATCTCTCTTTATCTTCTTTCAGTTTCCAAGGTTCTGTATCATTGATATACTTATTACATGCTCGAATAAAGCCCCATATTTTGTCAACTGCCTTATTCCATTCATATTTTAGCATCAAAGCATCAACTTCTTTGAAAATATCTGATTCTTTTATCAAATCAGTATCTATCTTCTCAAACTTTCCAGGTTTTGGTATTTTGCCCTCAAAGTTTTTGTGCGTCAGAACTGTTGTTCTCTGCAGTAAATTACCTAAAACATCTGCTAAATCAGAATTACTTCTCTCAACAAGTGCTTCATATGAAAAATTGCCATCTTCCCCTGCAGGAATCTCTTTAATAAAAAAATACCTAACCGGATCTGTTCCATACTCTTTCACTAATTTAACAGGATCAACAACAATTCCTCTTGATTTTGATAATTTCTCTCCGCCTAAATTCACAAACCCATGCGCATGTACTGTTTTTGGTAGTTTTATCCCTGCAGACATCAATTCACAAGGCCATATCACTGTGTGGAACCAAAGAATATCTTTTCCAATAATGTGTACATTTGCTGGCCAGTATTTTTTGAAGTTTGCTCCAGGATAATCTACTCCTGAAATATAATTCAATAAAGCATCCAGCCAGACATAAAGAACATGCTCTTTATCTCCTGGCACTGGAACTCCCCAGGGAAGTGATGCCACAGGTCTTGATACACTTAAGTCTCGCAATGGTTCTTTCAGTCTGTTTAATATCTCATTTCTTCTGGATTCAGGCTGTATAAAATCAGGATTGTCTTTAATGTGTTTTAATAATTTGTCTTGATACTTTGACATTTTAAAGAAATAAGTTTCTTCTTTCAATAGTTCTGGTTTTTTCTTGTGTATAGGACACACTCCTTCATCCAGTTCTTTGTCTGTGTAAAATCTCTCGCACCCAGTACAGTAAAGTCCTTCGTAAGAATCCTTGTAAATATCTCCTTTTGCATCTAATTTCTTGAATATCTCTTGGCACACTTTTTTGTGCTCTTTTTCTGTTGTTCGAATAAAACGTGAATATGAAATATTGAGTTTTTTGCACAAATCTGTAAAAAATGGCAGCATTTCATCAACCCATTGCTGCGGCTCCTTGCCATTATCTTTTGCAGTCTTGTATATCTTCTGGCCGTGTTCATCTGTTCCTGTCAAAAAGAAAACATCCTCTCCTTTCAATCGATGCCATCGTGCTATAGCATCAGCTACCACTTGCTCATAAGCATGACCTATGTGCGGTTTTGCATTTGGATAAAATATCGCAGTTGTTATGTAAAAGGTCTTTTTAGCCATACTCTAGAAGAAAGGGCAGGGTTATTTAAATATTACTTTTTCAGCTTCTTATACGCAAGATATATCACAAGTACTAATTCTAAGAACAACACTATTGGTCTTGCAATTCGTACCA
>JAHWHT010000098.1 GCA_019323135.1 Candidatus Woesearchaeota archaeon | reverse complement strand
TTTCCTTATTTTTTTTTTATACAGTTTTTTTATAATGGGGGTGTATTGAAATGACTGCAAAAGATAAAGTTAATTTAACTCTGCAGATTAGAAGCAATATTCTAGAAAAAACTTCAATAAAGAATAGTGTTTTGGCTGCAGAAATAGCTCGTAAATGGGCTAAATTGTAATTATTTATTTGTTTAGCACCTAGCGAAGTTCTTAGTTTTATATGCGATATCTGATAAATCTGATTTGCACTCGTACTCAGTAGCATAACGTAGCGTGCTAAACAGTGTCAATATAGTCTAGCGTAGTTCTCAGTTCACACATCACTAAACTTACTTCTTAATTATACCATAACCAATCAATCGCCATCTCTGGCCTACTCTTCTAGAAATAGTTATTTTTGCGCCTTCTTCAGCACAGATTGGTCTTTTCAACTTGCACTTAAACTTGTTTTTGCTGATTTCACTCACAATACCTACTGTTGCTGCAGAGTTTACATTAAGCATCAGGAATTCTCCTTTTTTGATTGGATCAACAACTAATTTATCTTTTGCTCCGACAACTCTCTCAAGTAAATGAGTTTCTAGCTTTAATTCATTCCATACTGGCGGTAGTTTGCCTGGTTTGCCAACTACACTTCCAACTAACTGATCTGATTTTACTATTGCAGGATCTAGTTCTGTCATTATTGCTATGCTTCCGCCTGGATGCACTTCAGCCATTGATGAGCCTCCTGCTATTGCGCTGGATATTTTTGATTTAAGTGGTTTCCACTTTTTATCATCAGAATATCCTGGAAGTATCTCTATTTCATCGCCTACTTTTAGCTGCCCTTGTTTTAATGCTCCGCCTAACACTCCGCCTTTTATTTTGTCTAGAGCAAGGCCTGGTTTATTTATGTCAAAGCTTCGCGCAACTAACATGATAGGGTCTTTTTTCAAATCTCTTTTTGGTGTTGGAAATCTTTCTTGTATTTCCTGTAATAGCATGTCTATATTGATAGAATGAAGTGCGCTGATTGGTATTATTGGCGCATTTTTGTATTTTGTATCTTTCAAAAACGTTTTTATTGCTTTGTAATTTTTATTGGCTTGTTCTTCTGTCACTAAATCAATTTTGTTCTGAACAACAATTAATTTTTCAATGTTCATTATCTCTAAAGCCATCAAATGTTCTTGTGTCTGTGGTTGAGGGCATTCTTCGCTTGCAGATATCAGCAGGATTGCTCCGTCCATTATGTTTGCTCCGCATATCATTGTTGCCATCAGGCTCTCGTGTCCAGGAGCATCTACTAGAGAAGCTTTTCTCAATAATTTTGCTTCACCACTACATGCTTTGCATTTGTTTGTTACACTGTAACACTCTGGCTCAGGACATTTTAAGCATTTGTAGATGTCCATATCTGCATATCCTAATCTGATTGTGATTCCTCTCTTGATTTCTTCAGAATGAGTGTCTGTCCATTTGTTTGTAAGCGCTTTAACCAGCGTAGTCTTTCCATGGTCAACATGACCTATCAAACCTACACTTATCTCTGGTTGGACAGCTGTTTCCTTCTTAGAACTTTTCTTAGTTGTTTTTTTAACTGCTTTCTTTTTACCCATCTATTGCAAAAAGTCAGTATTCTTTTATAAAGGTTACTCTGCTGCAGAGTTATTCAGCGCCGGAGACGGGATATTCAGCCACCCAGCCTATGACATTTGAACCCGCATAGCATCTGGGAGATGCAAACCCAATTTTCAGTTGGGCGCGTTTACCAAACTCCGCCACTCCGGCATTGCTGAAAACACAAAGTTTTTATACTTCATGAACATTATTTTATTCATCTGGGAGATGCGACTCAATTCAGTCGTGCGTTGGCCAAATTCGGCCACTTCTTTTTTTTATATTCTTAACAGAATTATTCTTTATATGTTTTTACGAGAAAAAACCGGAAGAAATTCGAGGAGAAAATGGGTTTAAATTCAAGGAGTATTTTTCCCTAATTTCACCACATAGAATATTTCATTGCTTTCTTTTATTATCTTGAATTCATGACCTAGTCTGATAAGCATTTGTTCAAGCCATCTGCGATAAGGAAATTTCATTGGTTTTCCAGTTACTTTCTTGGTTGCAAAACTTATCACAAGCCAATCTGCATTTATGTTTTTAATCAGTGCTTCGCTTGCCTTTCTTCCTTTTTTTCTTTCAACTTCATCAAGAATCTTAAACAAGAAACAAACATCTGCTTTTGGAAAAACATTCAGCAAAGAAGGATTTTTTGCAGCTTCCACTAAATTCAGTGGAATTGCTTTTCCCTTGATGCCCATTTTCTTAAAACATCTGCCCAAGAATTCGCAGTCTGATTCATTTAATTCAGATGCATAATATTCTGCATCAACTTTCATAAAAGGATAACTAAGCGGGTTCAAACCACACCCTAAATCTAAAATAACTTCGGGCTTGCCAGTTATTGCGAATATTTTTTCATAAATTGTAGAATAAATAGGAATTCTCTCTTTTGTTGACAAGTGCGTCTCTAATAATTTCTCAAAATTGTCTTCTTTAAG
>JAHWHT010000020.1 GCA_019323135.1 Candidatus Woesearchaeota archaeon | reverse complement strand
TTGGACTTGTGCAAGTAAAACAGGCGTGCCAGGTATTGCTGAGAAATTTATGTTATAACTGTATGTAGTCCATGCATCTGGTCCTGTTCCGCTTACTGTTGTTGTTGATAGATTCTTATGCACTTCTATGTAAGAACCATCTGAAAGTTTATGAACTCCTGTTTCAAATACTAATATTGATATTGGCCATTCATTTGAGTGATTATCTGCTTCTGGGAAGTCTCCGGTTGGTTCTTGTGCTCGTACAGTGAATCCTGTTGATGTTACATTTACAATTCTTACTTCTGCAGGCCTTAGATCTCTTAATGGCAGTGGTGATGCAAACACTACTGGATCATCATAAGTGTTTGTGAAGTTTAGTGTTCTCCATGAACCGTTTATTGTCCTGTTTTCAAGCACTTCTCCGATTACTTTTCTTGAGAGATTGACAAGAACTGATGTTCCGTCTGGCAGTGTTATGTTTGCTTTGACATATCTTATTCTGGTTTCATCGTCTTCTACTCTTGCACTGACTGTTACATTATCATTCACGTCATAAGTGGTGTTCGCGACTGGAGTTAGGTTTGTCACATTTGGAGGAACTCTGGTGTATACTCTGAATGCTACATCGTCATTATCATCGTATGCCCCGCCTCCGCATGTTGTTGCGGTATTTCCATTGTATTGGTTGATTATTCTTACTGCATGTTTTCCTGCATTGTTATCTAGTGTCCAAGTATGGCTTCCTTGATAGAAGTTTGGTCGTGCAACTGGACAAGGGTCTGTGAATGCTTTCACACTCCATCCTGGTGCTGTTGTTGTGTTTGTGTATACCCAGTTCAGATTATCATTTGCTGTGTTCCAGCATAAGAATGTTGCATTTACTCTTATTGTGTCTCCCTGCCTGAAGTATGAGCCGTTTAGTGATTCTACTGTTATATTTTCTACTGATTCGTCTGTCAAGTATGTTCCTGAAGCCCCGTCTGTACATGCATCTATTGTATTTGGTTGGTTTGGCTCTACTGTTCCGCCGATATTATCTCTTGACTGCAGTAATGCGCTTGTTGCCGTGCATGGTGATTCTCCATCTGCACATTCTGGTGCTCCTAGTGTTGAATTGTATTGCGCAAATGCAGGGTCTTCTGGTGTTATGTTTAGTGTGTATGTCCTGCCTGGAACAAGGCTCATTATTTTTGTCCAGCCTCCTGTAACTATGCATGTCTGGTTCTTGCCTTCTCCTGTGCAGTCTCTTTGCACTGGCGCGCATGTTTTTGTTGTGAAGTTCCATGCTTTACATTTGTATAATGCGCTTCCAGATGCCTTGAAAGTAAGAGTCATTTCTGTGAAGTTCATCTGTGTTGGGTCGATTGCAAAGCTTCCTCGTGATTTGAATGGTGTTATGTTTCTTGGAAGATTTTGCTCTATCTTTAACATGTTTTTTGGTGAACGTTCATCATGTCCTTTGATTACTATTTCTCTTATTGCTCCTGCATGTTTTTCAAGCAGGGTGTTATTGTCATCTGTTCTTGTAAAGTTGATTTTTAAGTCTATTTTACCTTTACTTCTTTGGAGTATTTTGGTGTTGTGTTCTGCTTCTGTATTGTCTGATTTGAGTATTCCAACTACTTTGCCAGGAACTTTCTTGTCAGGATCTTTCAGTCTGCCTGCAAGATTATTGAATAAGTCATCTTCTTGTTCACTTGTTGCTTTTGGTGTTTTAGTGTCTTGCAGCATTTCTGCAATTTCTGTTTCAAAGTTGCTATCAGATAACTTTCCTGCTAATCCAAATTCATCTATGCCTGTATCTATTACTGGTTCTGTAATTGGTTCTGGTAATGTATCTTCTAATTGTGATGTAATTTCAATAATTGATTCAGAAGTATCATCTGCTAACATATCTGTAAAGTCCATTCTACTTGATGATTGCTCTTGTGCGGTTTGCTGTGGAGCCATTGCTTGTTGTGTTTGAGATCTTGTATTGTTGTCCTGCAGACCGCCTAAGTCCATCTCAAATGCAGTCGCAAAGCTAGTCAAAAGCACAATGATTAACAATATCATTAGCTTATTTTTCATTGCTTCTTCCTCCTAGCTCTATTATAGACTGTCCAGATTGTGCTCTTGCTCTTGTCAAGCATCTCAGCTATCTGTAATACAGAAATGTTCTGATCCTCTTTCAGATAACTAACAAGTTTTTCGAGAATTGGATAATCACGGTCCTGGAAAATTTCAATTGGAATTAAAAGTTGAGTTGGGTAGACTTGAAATGAGCTCATCTGTTTTTTAGCAGCTCGGTTATATGCTCCCCAGATGCCTCTTTGATCTCTATTCAGTAATTTGCCTATCTGACTATAGGTCAGATTTTTGTGGTCTTTCAAGAATTTGACTATTGCTTCTGCAGGGCTTAGCTCTATGCTGAATATCTCTACTGGAATCTGGACAGGACTACTCAAATCCGCCTTTGTTGGCTCACTCTCTCTTTTCAACCCAAACCCTCTTTTTTACGCTGTATGTAGCGTATGTTACTCTGTATGACGTACTAGGCCATCTGCAGCATACTTCGTGTGTAGTATGGCATACTTTGTATGTAGTACTAACTCTTTTGAGAAGTACTTTGTATGTAATAATGTATACTTTGTATGTAGTAATTGCAATAATCTAGAATACTTTGTATGTAAAATCTTAGAGCAAGAACTAGGAAAAGTTACTTTGTATGTAATACTAAAGCTATGTCTCTTACTTTGTTGCATCTACTGCATCCCTCAAACCTCAATATTCGTCACTGTTATCGCTATATGCATTAAATTAGATCTCAAAAATAGGATCTTTTGCATAACTTGTAAACCCTCAACCCAATATTGGCTGTTACAAACAAAGTATATTTAATATTTTGTTGTCTTACATAAGTTGTAAAAGAAAAAAAGAGTGTTACATATAGAGTTTTGTTACTTTAAAGAAAGGAAAATAAGTTTTTATTTCTTAAAAACACAGTTTTTTGTCATGCACTTAATCCAATTCCAGTGTAGAATAAGGTGCAATAAAACAAACACTGCAAGAACTATGCCTGACCAGTCATGCAAAAGCATGTACTCTCTGGTTCCCTGTCCTAAAGCAGGAAGCTTCAGTATTCCTGTAACAGCAACAATAACAAAAGCTATTGCCATGCCGATATCAACGAAATAATTTAATTTTAGTTTGTTCATTTTTCGTTCAAAACAATAAACAGTATTTATTCTTTTCTATACAAAACATTTTTATATCATTTATAAAAACAAGAAGATATGGCAGCACTAGAAGTTTGGCTTCAAAGCAAGTATATTCAATCTTCACTAATTGTTGCCACATCATTGGTTGTAGCATTTCTAGTATACTTTCTTATTAAATTATATCTTAAAAAGGTTGCAAAGAAAACACAAACAGATTTAGATGACATTCTTCTTGAAAAAAGCGCACTTCCTTTGTTTTTATTGATTTTTATGACTGGCTTATATTATGCATTAAAGCATGCCGCTATTGTCACAGATTACAGCGCGTGGGTACATAGCAGCACATTTGTTTTGATAGTCTTTTTTATTGCCTGGCTTTTGTCTGGCATCATGTCTGTCTTGACAAGCAGATGGTTCAAGAAACACAGACGTAATCAAAAGGCACCTAAGCTTCTTAACAAAATTGTAGTGGTTGTTATTTTTTTGATAGCAATAATCTTTATTCTTGGATATTACGATGTTGAAATAACTCCTTTGATTGCAACATTAGGTATTGGCGGTCTTGCTGTCGGTCTTGCTTTGCAAAATACATTATCTAATTTTTTTGCAGGTCTTCATATATTGTCAGACCAGCCAGTCACTGTTGGCGATTTTGTTGAACTACCTGATTCTAATGTTTCAGGTTATATAGAAGATATTGGCTGGCGCTCTACCAGAATAAGAACTTTGCCGAATAGTTTTGTCATTGTCCCAAACGCTAAGCTTGCAGAAAGCATCATAATTAATGACTCTCTTCCAGAAAAAGAGATGAGCCTGGTAATTCCCTGCGGCGTTGCTTATGAGTCTAACCTGGAAAAAGTTGAAAAAGTGACTGTTGATGTTGCAAAAAAAATACAAAAAAACACAGAAGGCGCAATACCTGACTTTGAGCCGTTCATAAGATACAATGAGTTTGGTGATTCAAACATCAACTTCTCTGTTATTCTGAGGATGGAAACATATGTTAACAAATACCTCATAAAACACGAGTTCATCAAGGCTCTAAAGAAAAGGTATGATAAGGAAAAGATTGACATTTCCTGGCCTGTTCAAAAGAATTATTTTGCAGACAGCAAAGGAAAATTAAAAAATAAGATGAATTAATTGCAGCAATTTTATGCAACAAATGCATAAATAACATTACTCAAGATAATAACCAAAACAACCGCACTCACAGTGTGCCACACTCTTGTTGCGTGTTTATCATGCATAACTTTCTCAAGCACAGACTGCAGCATTCGACCACCATCAATCGGCCCAATTGGAACTAAATTAAACAAGCCAACACCTAAATTAAGAAGAAACAGCCAGTAAAACAAGTCAGTCATCCACACAATAAAATAAGAGAATAAACTTTTGGTTTTCATTGTTTTCTCAGTCATTACCCATATTCCTAAGAAAGCATCTTTTTCAACAGGATCTTCTGTTAGTGCAACAGAATGCGTATTTTCTGTTGTCTTTATCTCTATAATATCGCCTGGTTTTGTACTCTCTATTGCAGACGTAAACTCTGATGTTCTGGTAATCTCCATAGCATTTATCTCTGTTATCAAATCACCTGCAGCCATTCCACTTATCTCTGCAGGAGTGTTCTCGCCCATAAAATCATGAACTTTTACACCCTCAAAATTATAAATTGATGTTGCAGCTGGACTTAATATCAATAAAAACACACCTAAACATAAGAATCCTAATACTATGTTTGCAAATGGTCCTGCTGCATAGACACTTAATTGTTTGAACCGTGATGCTTTTCTTAACTGTTTCTCATCAGGTTCTACAAATGCTGCAGGAATAATAGGAATAATAACACCTAAAAATGCAAGCCCTGAACTCTTGACTTTTATTTTATGCAGTCTAGCAATAAGTCCATGTGCAAATTCATGCACGACAACAATTACTGCAATTGCAATTATCCAATACATAAATGGAACATAAAATACTCCTTTTGCTTGAACAGGCAGTACTAATCCAACAGTCATCTGGCTTGTGCCCATTAAAACAGAGTAGAGTGATCTTGCTAAATCAACCACAACAACAGCCATGCCAATAAAACCAACAATAATTGCCAAGTAGCAAAGTCGAGTTAATATTCGGGGATATTTTGCAGCCCATCTATCCATCAACTTCAACCCTATTTTTGTTTTATACATCCCAAAATAAAGTATTTTTCCAAAGCTCTGAAAAGTAAATCTTTTTCTAAATACTAATATAGATAAACAAAAAACTGCTAGAAATACAATCATTAGTATGTTTGATATATCCATTAATCCCCCACCAAAGTCATAATAATAGTTCGTTCTATATATAAGTTAGCTTTGATTATGCTTTTCCCCTTATTATTTTGCATATTTAAAATAATTAAAAAACAATATCTTCTATTTATTTTCAATATGCAGTTAATTACTTTCAGCCAATTTACAATATATTTACTATTCCCTAGTAACAATAATAGAAACATTTATATACTAGAAGATACATATTTAGGTACAACAGTGATTACTTGGGGGTAGAAACAAAATGAAACTAAAAAAGAGATTGATTTCAGCGTTGTTATTGATCGTATTTGTGGTTGGTGCAGCTGCTGGCGCAATCGGAACTAACATGATGATGAATGATGTTAGTGTCCCAACTCCTATCCAAGGAGACAGCGCAGACCTTGAACCTGTTCAGGTTCCTTTAGAGACCAACATGTGTCCTGAAGTTCCAGTATGCCCTGATGTGCAACCAGAACTCATCAAAGCACCAGAATTTAGAGAAATTAGTATGCAGGAAGTTCAAAACATGGACTTTAGTGTATTCGGTCCTGAATACAGTAAGTTTCCAGAATTGATTCCTGAGAGAGACTCTCCTGGCGACTATATTAAAGAATACCAAATCCACGTTTATCCAAACCAGGTTGTTATAGATGTTCAACAACCGATATTGGCTGCATTTGCAGACACAAACTCTATGGACCCTGTATTCGACGCAAAGCACAATGCTATTGAAATCGTTCCTCAGAAAGAGAGCGACATTCAAGTCGGCGATATCGTGTCTTACAGTGCAGGAAGCGGAAGCATAATCCACAGAGTTAAAGAAATTGGACAAGACGATAGTGGTTGGTACGCTATTTTCCAAGGCGACAATAATCCAGTTCCAGACCCTGGAAGGATTAGATTCGACCAGATTAATAGGAAAGCAATAGCGTTCATTTACTAAAATTTTATTTTTTTTACTTTATTTTATTCGGTGAAAAATAATGTTGAGCTACACATATATAATTCAAGCAATTGAAATGATTAAGACTTTCTTGTAGTTGTCAAGATATGTGCATAGCACCTAGCGAAGTTCTATAACATACATTGCAATTCAAAACAAATCTAGAAAATAACGCAAAATTACTGATTTTGCGGAATAGAAAAAATCGCATTTTTTCTATAATCAGCAACAGAAGCTTAACAAAGCGTGCTATGCACGTACGTATCAAAACAAATTTATCTGTTTATTCTACCATAACAAATATAAAGGTCTTATAATTCTCACGCTCTATGGAAGAGAAAAGCATATTAGACGGATTAACTCCTGAAGATATTGAAAAGTGGAGAAAAGCTGGAAAGATTGCAGCAGAAGCTTTGAAATACGGAGGAGGATTAATCAAAAAAGGGGCTTCTTTATTAGAAGTTTCAGACCAAGTAGAAAAAAAGATAATAGATTTAGGAGGCCAGATGGCTTTTCCTGCGCAGATTTCTTGTAATCATATTGCAGCACATTACTGTGCAGATCCTGACGATAAAACTATTTTTGAAGACCAGCTTGCGTGTTTGGACGTTGGTGTTCACATTGATGGAGCTATTGGAGACAATGCTTTAACAGTCGATTTAAGCAATAAGCATAAAGAGTTAGTCAAGGCTTCAAGAGAAGCACTAAACAATGCAATAAAAATCATCCAGATAGGAACTCCTCTGGGCGAGATTGGAAAAACAATTCAAGAGACAATCTCTAGTCATGGTTTCTCCCCGATAAAAAATCTTTCTGGTCATGGTTTAGACTACTATAACATTCACACAAAACCAACTATTCCTAATTTTGATACAGGAGATGACACAGAATTAGAAAAAGGAATGGTAATTGCAGTCGAGCCTTTTGCTACAGATGGTGCTGGAATGATTTACGAGTCAGACAGAGCAAACATCTTTGCTTTAATTAATCCAAAACCAGTTAGAAGTCCTTTTGCACGAGAAATTCTTAAATTTGTGATAGAAAACTACCAGACTCTTCCTTTTACAACAAGATGGTTATCTAAACAGTTCGGTGTAGGCAAGACTAACTTTGCATTAAGAGAGCTTCTTAAGAGTGAAATAATAAAGCAATTTCCTCCTCTGCCAGAAAAGAATAAAGGATTAGTATCACAGGCAGAGCACACTCTGTTAATAGACGATAAAGTTGAGATTTTAACTAAGAATTAACTCCATACTTTCTCAATTCTGTTTTCCACATTATTCCTATCTTCATCAGGTCATTGTGGAATTTAGTCGATATTTTGTATGTTTTCTTGTAAAGATCGTAATCAATTAAGCCCATTGATTTCATTGGCGTCAATATTCTGTCGTAAAACTGTCTTTTGTTGTAGCTCAGTTTTGCTTTTTTTCCTTTGTGCGGTCCGTCTTCTAAGACACATTCATATTTTCCGTCGTGCAGTTGTGTTGCAAAATAGCTCATCTGTGTTTTAGATATCTCTCCTCTATTATCTGCAATAAATTTTATTAATTCTTTTGCAACTATTCTTTGCTGTTCAGTAGAAAAAATTATTTCAAACACATCGTCGGATAAATTGAATCTATCGAATAAAATTACCATCTCTCGCACCTTTCTCTACTACCATCCCCAGAGGATAAAAATAGTATTTCCTATATAAATGTTGTGATTTCTATACTGTAATATAAAATCCCGACATAAGCACTCTAGTATATAAAAACATAGAAACATTTATATATGAGTGTAGTAATTGTTAACATCAGTATACAAAATACTGACATTACGATACTAAAATAGGGAAACGGTTTTATTTCACGCTTTCACAAAGGCTCTCCACTGTTTCTCTAAACGACCACCCCCCCAAACCCACAAACGTCGGAGAGCCTTTATCCCATTCATCAAAGACTATCAAGAGGAGGTTTCGAGTGAGAAAATGGAATTTATTGTAAAGAACGCAATGGAGCAGAATCCAGCCCAACAAGAGGCAGATTTTGGACAGGCAAACATTAAAGTTATCGGTATCGGTGGTGCAGGTAATAACATGGTTTCTTGGTTGTATAAAAAAGGTATTCGCGGTGCAGAGATTATCGCAATTAATACAGACAAGCAGCACATTGATATTTCTTCAGCTGACCGTAAATTCATGATTGGTCGTGATTTAACACGAGGTCTTGGTTGCGGCGGTTATCCACAAAGAGGAGCAGAAGCTGCTCAAGAAAGTATGTTGCAGATTAAAGAAGCAATGAGACATACTGACATGGTATTTGTTTGCGCAGGACAAGGCGGCGGAACAGGTACAGGTGCAGCACCAGTTGTTGCTTCAGTAGCTAAAGAAATGGGCGCAATTGTTATTGGAACAGTAACAATGCCATTCAACATTGAAAGAGCAAGAATTGACAAAGCTGAATTCGGTCTTCAACAGCTAAGAGAAGTCTGTGATACAGTTATTGTTATTGACAATAATAGATTAGTTGCTATTGCTGGAAATCTTCCAGTACAGCAGGCATTTGCAGTGGCAAATGAACTGATTTCAACAATGATTAAAGGTATTGTTGAGACAATCGCAGTTCCAAGCTTAGTTAACTTAGATTATGCAGACGTAAAGGCAATAATGTCTAATGGAGGAGTTGCAGCTATTGGCGTAGGCAGCTCTGACACAAATAACAGAGTTGAAGAAGCAGTTAAAGGAGCTTTAAGCAACCCATTGCTTGACATTAGCTATGCAGGCGCTACAGGCGCATTGATTCATATATGCGGAGGACCTGATCTTACTCTAGATGAGATAAGCAGAGCAGGAGAAATGGTTACAGAGAGCATGGATGACGATGCTAATGTCATCTGGGGAGCTAGAGTTTCAGAAGACATGAAGGGTAAATTAATGGTGATGACAATTGTTACAGGAGTTAAGTCACCTTGGATACTTGGAAAAGCAGATCCAACCCAAGCTAGCCCACAAGCAAAGCATTTCAACGAAGAGTTAGGAATAAAAACTCTTTAAATTTTTTTATTTCTTATATATTTTATCATGATGGTCATAGTCTTCAAAAGAAATAGTTTTATTGACAGAGTCTACTACAAAAATTAAAACAAAGTGTCCAATGTGAACTCTTTTAATTCCCTGAAGCGTATAATGAAGATATTTATAATTATGCTGCGGATTTGCAAGAATTTGATCAATCTTTTTGCGCACATTCAGATACTGCATAAGATTTTTTTTCTTCAATCTAATTAATTTCTTAGCCATTAATTCGCTATACTTATCTTTATACAATTCATTCAGCCTCTTTTTTCAAGCTCTTTTCGGGAAATATGCTTCCCTTTCAATATTTTTTCTATTTTAATCTTATATTCTGGCCTTAATTGAGGTTCAAGTAATTCTTCCTCAAATCTGTCAATCACAAAATTCACAGCATCTGATTTGTTCTTTAACCCAAACTTGCCTTTAATTATGGTAAGCACTCGGTCTTCATGCTCGCCTAAAGTTATTATTGCTTGCACCATTATCATCCACCTCATATAACATTATATTAGGATATATAATAAAACATTATATAAAGATTTGGGTTTATTCATAAAAGAATTATAGTTTTTGCTCTTTATATGCCTTTACTAGAATTTTCCGAAAGATTTTCAAGTATGTGGAAAAATAGGGTGTGAACTATCATTAACTCCTTTACCCTGTCCATCTGCTAGCATTTTCTCTAAGTCAATGTTGACATATTCTATTGTGTAGGTAGAGTGATTTGTTTCAATAGTAAGCACATTTCCATCATGAGTAACGTCTCTAGCTCTTGTTCGTTTAACTGTGTCTCTCTCGACAATCGGAATAGAAAGATCATTTCCTGGCTCTGTAAACGGCTGATAACATCGCACATACCCTGCAATAGGATCAATCAAGCACGTATCTCTTGTAATTCTTGTTAGCTCTTCACCATTTCTTGTGTAAATTATTGCTTGGTCTTCTAGTAGTTCTTGCATTTTATGTTCCTCCCATAATACCTATAAAGTGCTAGAAGTATATAAAAATTAGTGTTATCCTCTGTCAAAACCCCAACGTTTATAAACCCCTGTCAGTTTGGTATATTCATATCTACTAGGAATAACATAGTACCCATTTCTAGTATGAAACGGAGGAAAGAACATGAGAGATAATCGAGGCTCACGCGGCGGAAGACGCGAGGGTGGTTTTGGTGGCGGCGGAAAACGCGAAGGCGGATTTGGCGGCGGCAGAAGACACGAAGGCGGATTTGGCGGCGGAGGATTCCGAGGCGGAGACCGTGGACCACGCGAAGAACACGAAGCAACATGTGCTGAGTGCGGTAAGAAATGCACAGTACCATTCAAGCCTAGTGGAGACAGACCGGTTTATTGTAGAGACTGCTTTCAGAAAAGAAAACCGAAAAGATACTGATTCTATATGCAGGTAAAATGCATTTATTTTTTATTTATTTTTATTTAATCAACTAATTCTTCCAGATGTTTAACAGCGTCTTTCATTGTAGGACGATGATATGGATTAGTTAAAATTATATCTTTAAGAAATTCTTTGTGCTCTTCAGGCATGCATCTAAACGAAGTGCCATACAATTCAAACCATGTTTTACAGCACAAAGAATTAATATTATCATTTCTATCGGCTAAATAATTATATGTATTTAAAAATAAATTAAATGCAGTCATTCCAAAAGAAAAAGCATCAGATGCAAAACTGCATGGCGTGTATCCTTGCATTTGTTCTAGTGACATAAATCCAAAAGTACCCCAAACAGTATTTTTCGGTCTTTCAGGGTTGCCCATTGTTTCATCATCAAATCTTGCCAGACCCCAATCAATTACTGTTGCTTTTTCATCAATGTTTTCTAAAGAGCATGCTATGTTTCCAGGTGTGACATCTCCGTGGATTATTCCTTTTTCATGTGCATATGCCAAAGCTCTTGCAGTATCAAGCAAAAGCTTGTTTTTCTCTGCTTTACTCCAGTGCCTGACAACTCCTTTTTTCAAGGCATCTTTTAAGCTTGTGTTTGGAACTAATTCCATTGCAATATAATGAACTCTTGTTTTATTTATTTTCATCATTCCATGACTATACAATTCAGGTATATTTTTATGGCGTAATTTTGAAAGTGCTCTGCCTTCTTGCAGCGTAAAAAGTAAGCGTTCACGATATTTAAAAGAAAATCTTGGAGAACTGATCTTTAATGCAATATTCTTATCTCTTTCCAAATCTTTTGCAAGGAACACGTCTCCATAACCACCTTGACCTATTTGATCATACATTTCATATTGATCAAACAATTTAGTTGAAATAGTTGTTTCTTCACTCATAATTACAAAAATTAGCAGTTAATATTTAAAGATTGAGTATTACTTCTCATAGACTGTGTTGACAACAGTCTTATTTAATGGCAGAGTCCACCCAAATAATTGTCTTGGTTCTCTTGTCAATACATCAACTCTTGAAATGTCATAAAATTCTAATGTTCTTGCATCTTTGCCAAGCATGACTTCATTATGGTGCTTGTCAAAAATTACCGCGCGTAACGAACCTACAGCCTTTTCATTATCAGTCAATTCATTTCTTTCAGCCATCTCAAACAGGTTCTTGCCTTGGTTCACTTCTCCTCTTTTGAAATAAAATTCAATATTTATGCCTTGTTTATAGAAAGAAATCATCCAGTATTTTCCTTTTTTCTCTCTTGTAGAAGAATACAGTCCTATTTTTGGCAGGTCTAGCTGTTCAATAGTTTCCTGCAGTATCTCGCTTCCTTGCCTGTTTCGATGAAACATTCTTGCATTGTCAGACCATCTTGCAAACTTCATCAAAACATCTACACAGTCTTCAACATTCTCTTCAACATCTATTCCTTTCGCAATCTTGTCTAATCCTGCATTGAGAATAACTTTTTCCATTCCTTGTGCCATTGTTATTCCTATTAAATTCAAGAGATTTATAAAATTTAGCAAGAAACGCAAGGATTATGTTTACCCTTATTGATTATTTTTTCTATCAATGCAAAAGGCGTGCTAGCATAGACAATTTCTGCGCCTGTTTCTTTTTTTGCATCTCTCAACAAGACAGGTATTGCTTCTCTTGTGATTCCGCCAGTTCTTGTCAAAACCCCTATCTTCTTCCCCAAGTCATATGCTATTGTAAATTCATTCATTGTTCCTATTCTTCCG
>JAHWHT010000019.1 GCA_019323135.1 Candidatus Woesearchaeota archaeon | reverse complement strand
AGTCTTGTGTCCGCATTTAGGGCAGATCACAAAAGTCTTTTCACCTTCTTTTTTAGGCATCATTATGCTTCCGCATTTTTTACAAAATAACATTTACATTATCCCCACTGTTTTAATCAGATTAACAAAACCGATTTTTATCCAGCCAAGCAAAGGAATTCTCCAGATTGCTTTGCCAATAGCTTGTTCAGAAGTAACTGCTTTTTCAAAGTTAGCAGAACCGCAATTATTATCTCCTTTAGTCTGATAATACATCTTGCCATTTTGTTCTTTAACTGCAACAATCCTGTGAATAATCGGATCATTGCGGGTATTTGCATTAAACGTAAGAATGTCGCCTATTTTTAGAGTCTTAGGACTATAGAGAATCATTATGTCTCCTTTGTTAAAACCGCCTGTGAAAGGGAAATCCAGAAATTCATTTTTATCAATGCCATGCGCTTCTAGTAATTTACCTTGACTTGTTTGTTCAGCACAGCTAGGCAAATCCCACCAATCCTCAAAATCAACAGAGTGTTCCATGCTGCTAGAGACAACTGCAACAATAGGGTGACTTGTGCCTAATGCTAAACCTAGGCCAGGATAAACCAAGAATTTAATTATGATAAAAGCAAGGAGTACATTGACAATCCAGCTAAGCCAGGTGTCTTCTACCCAAATAAAATGCCAAATTGCTTTTAGATATTTCTTTATTTCCATTATGACTCTATGAATCTGATTTGTTTAAAAAGGTTTCTTTTTGATGTTTGTGCATAGCACGCTTCGTTTGGCTTCTGTTTTTGATTAGACTTAGATTTATGTTAAACCGCAGTATACTTGAGAACTTCGCTAGGTGCTATGTCCAAACTTTTGACAAACTTTATATAGGCGGAACACGAATATTTAGGTATGGTGCCTAAAATAGAGGAAAAAGGACCTAAGTATTTTGAAGGCAAACTTCAACTTAGAAATCCGACTCCTGAAGTGATAAATTTTGTTATGAAAAAAATAAAACAAGATAAACATGTCTGGATTGCTAAAACAGAAAAAGTAAGGAATGGCATAGATCTTTGGTTATCTTCAAATAAATTCTTGCAAGATATAGGTGCTAAGTTAAAGAAAAGATTTACAGGAGTTCTAAAAAAAAGTAAAAAACTTCATACCCAGCATAAGATTACAAGTAAATTACTTTATCGTGGAACAGTTATGTTTAGATGTCTTAATTTTAAAAGAGGAGATATAATAGAAATAAATGGCGAGCAGCTTAAAGTGATGGAGATTAGCAGACAGGTGCGGCTAAAAAATCTTCAAACTGGGAAAAAAGAGCATTGGGATCCAGAAGTTCTTGAGAGACATGTTAAATAAGCAGATATAGCGCGCGTTGCAAGGTGCTATATCACGCGTTAAATAAGAGTAATAATATTTCCTCTACCTTTCTTAATCTTTTTTATCTTACCTTTGTGTTCAAGTTCTGCAATCATCAAAGAAATCTTTGCTTCTGACTGAGGAAAATTCTTTCGAATGTCTTTTTGAGTGGTTCTTCCACCCTCTTTCTTGATAAATGCGATTAACTCTTTTAGATCTACTTCAAGGTCATCTTTTGTTGTTTTCCTGAGTTCTTTTAGTTCTTCTTTAAAGCCTGTCTCGAATTTTTTCGTGTAGTGAAAGAGTACTGCGATTATAATGATTATTACAAGTATGAATGCAATAAGATAGTAAAGTGAATAATTCTTTTCAACAGTATCTGTGTAATCTGTACCGATTTCTAATTCAGATTCATCAAGAATCTCTACTTCTTCAAAATCCGGAAATAGAATCAAATCAATATTATATGTTCCATCATTTGCGATAGTAATCTTTTCTTCAGCAATTTCCTGCCCCTTCTTTGCAAGGATTGTGTAATCTCCTTGAGAGACTTCAAAAGAATATGTGCCATCTTTTGAGACAAAAGATTGTTGTGGAATTGTATTGATTTTAATAATAGCATCAGTAACCTCGTTTAGTTCTACATCATATATAGTGCCTTGGATGTTTGCTGCAAATACTAGGTTAGAAAGTAGTATTAACAAAATTGGCAGTATAAGGGTTCTAAGCTTCATATTTTGCATAATAAGCGCCCTTGGTTTAAAAACCTTGCGTAAAGTAAGAAAAGCTCTTTTAGGTCTTTGTAAAGCTTTAGGAGGCTAAATAAAGCTTTAAATTTGGTCTATGGAAAGTGTTTTTATAAGTAAAACAAACCTACATACTATCAGCAAACACAAAATGGCTATCTTTGCTGGTGCGAAAGGCGATCTGCCTGCGCACATTTTTTTTATTTTTTTGGGATGGCCGAAATGTGTACGGAGGTTAAAACAAAATGAAAAAAATACTAAGCTTGTTGATTATAGCCATGTTTGTGGTGAGCTTGTCAGCTGTTGCATTTGCAGTTAATGATAATGCGGGAGGACAAGGCAATGGTAATTCTGGCAATACAGATGCTGTGCCTACATTAATATCTGCTCAAGGTGGAAATGATACTGGTGTAGTTGCTAAGCAAGTAAGAGCTACGCCAAAAGAAAGAATGAAAAACATGCGTGAAAAGTATCAAAACGCAAGAGAGAGACTAAAACAAAATAAAGAACAAATGCGAGAACGTATGTCTAAAGCTAAAAATAACAGAGCAGAATCTAAGGCAAAGCATATGGAAGCAAAAGGCAAAATTGAAGGAAGAAAAGCTAAGTTGTCTGCTTGCAAAGATGATGAGAGCGAAGACTGCAAAGGTTTAAGAAAAGAGACAAGAAAACACACAAAGAACTATTTGACGGGTGTTGCAGAGCATGTTCTTGGTATGATTGCAAAGACTCAAGAAAGAGTAGAAAATTCTAAGATGCCTGAAGACCAGAAAGCTGAAATGATGACAAAATTAGATGCAAAAGCAGAAGAAATTGCAGGAGCATTAGAGGCATCTGAAGAACTGACTGAAGAAAGCTCTAAAGAAGAGTTCCAGGAAGTTGCAAAAATAATCAGAGAATCATGGAAAGGTACCAAGGATGAAGTTAAGAAAGGAGCAGGCAAAGTTGCTGCAAACAAAATCCGTGCTTTGAATACAAGAATGGCAAGCCTTGAAGCAAAGCTTGGAAAAACACTTGAGAGATTAGAAAATGCTGGCGAAGATACATCTGCAGCACAAACTCAACTAGATGCATTTAAAGCAAATCTAGAGAACTCAAAAGCAGCTGAACAAGCAGCTCAAGCAAAGTATCAAGAAGGAGATACTGCAGGCGCTGTTGAAAAAACAAAAGAATCACATAGACATTTAGTTGCAGCACACAAAAGCTTAAAACAACTTGTCCAAGCAATAAAGAAAGCAAAAGGTGGAGAGGATGCTCTTAGAGCAAGAAATCAAAACCGTGAACAAACTGGACAAGAAGATGTAGCTGAAGATGTTGAGGAAGCTGAAGAAACAGAAGAAGTAGTTACACCAACAGCAGTTTTCCCTGATACCAACGTAACAGAGTAAATTTTTCTTTTTTTCCTTTTTTAAAGGATTAAAGAAAGATTTAAATAGTATTCTGTTAAAGCAAAACACAGGTGAAACTTATGAAACGAACCTTGATGATCTTAGGCATTTTGGCTGCAGCATTACTGATAGTAGTTGCTTGCTCACCAAAAGAGCCTGTACAGCCAGCACAACCGGTTGCTCCATCTATTGATTCTGAACAACAAATTCCTGCAGAAGATACTACTGCAGAACAAGATGTAATTGTTGTTGATCAGGAAGTTGTTGAAATTGATGATATAACAACAGACCTTGATTTGAATGATTTGGATAATCTAGACCAAGAACTTGCTGAACTGGACAATCTGGAGATTTAAAACAAATATTTTTTATATTATCTTTCTTTTTTTCTAATTTATGATATATTTAGATGGAAGTTATAAAGAAGGCGGAGGGCAAATAGCAAGAACTGCTTTAGCATTTTCTACGATAACTAATATTTCTTTAGAGATTGATAATATTCGTTCAGGAAGAAAAGATGCTGGACTAAAACCGCAACATCTATTCTGTATCAAAGCACTTGAAACACTATGCAATGCAAAAACCGGCGGAGCAGAGATTGGTTCAAGCAAATTAAGATATATTCCTGATAAACTAAAAGGCAAATCAATAGAGATAGATATAGGAACTGCTGGTTCAATACCGCTTCTTATGCAGTCATTACTACTTCCTTGCTTTTTTGCAAATAAAACAATCAAACTAAAACTAAAAGGCGGGACTAATACTAAATGGTCAATGCCTATAGAATATTTTCAAGAGGTATTTATCCCGCACATAAAAAAATTCTGTGAAAAAATTGATGTTAAACTAATCAAAAGAGGGTATTATCCTAAAGGCGGGGGCGAGGTAGAGATAACAATAAGACCTAAGTTTAAACTTATTAATTATCCTAACTTTGATGCGTTTTTAGAAGAGACCAGAAAACAAAACTTAAACATAAATAATACTGAACAGCATCATTTGCTGCAGATAAGGGGAGTGTCTCATGCATCAAAACACCTGGAAGATGCACAGGTGGCAGAACGACAGGCTAAAACAGCAAAATTTCTACTAAATAAATATCGCGTGCCTGTAAACATAAGAACAGAATACTGCGATACATTATCGCCTGGTTCAGGAATAACGTTATGGGCTTTGTTTTCTAAACAAAAAGAAGACCTTGATTTGATAAATCCTATAATAATTGGGGCAGATGCATTAGGGGAAAAGGGAAAATCTAGTGAAAAAGTAGGGGAAGAAGCTGCAAAGTTCTTAATACAGCAAATTGATTCCAAAGCACCTGTTGATTCACACCTTGCAGACAATTTAATACCTTGGATGGCTTTGTTTTGCCCAAGTTCAATAAAAACATCAGAAATCGCAGAACACACATTGACTAATATTCATGTAGTAGAACAATTTCTTGGAAAAATCTTTGAAATAGATAAAGAGAAAAAAATAATTTTAACCAAGCTCTGCTAGCTTAATGCTTGCTTTGATGTATCTTAAATCATAGCTGAACTGCTTTTTTTCTTCTGCACTCAGTTTATGACGCTCCATCAAAACTTCTGCTTCAGCAACACGCCGGATAGCAGCATCAATATCGCCAGATAGAATACCTTTTCTTGCTTGATTTAATTTAGCGCGGATTTCTGGAAACTGCTCTCTTTTAGGAGGCAAAACTCTTCTAACTGTTTTTAGTTCTGCTTCAATGTAATCTTCAAACGCATCTTCTTTCATGGCGCGCATGCCAGCCAGCTCTTTTTCACGCTGTTCAATAATCTCAACGCCTTTAACAAGACCTCTTTCACGAGATCTTAATTCACGTTCTTTAGACATGAGCCTTTTTCGAATAGGCCTGGTTTTTCTTACATCTTCAATTAAATGAGCGCCTTCATCTCTAATGCCTTTTTTAAGCTTGAAATACTTTTTCTCAAGCGCAGGAAGATTTTCTTTCAGTTCCTTGACTCTGGAAATCTTTTTCTTCTTTGTATCAATCTTCTTTTTCTCAGTTTCAACATAACGTAGAAGCTTTGCAGCAACACGTTCTTTATTAGCAATATCTTTCTTTTCTTTCTCAAACTTGTCATGAGCTTTCTTAAAGTCGCGCTGAGCTTTTTCCAGTTTTCTGACTTTTTCTATAACTGCTTTTTCTTCTTTCAATAATCTTGCTTTATCTCGCTCAATTATGTCCACAACTTTAACAATTTCTTTCTCTTTTTGTGATAATGCAGAAACATCTTTTTCAACAAGCATTTTGACGTCCTGCTGTTTTTCTTTAATCATCTTTGCAGCAGCTTTGAGCGCAGCTTCTTTATTTTCCCATTCCAATTTCATTTCTTCAAGCTCTGCCCTTTTTGCAGCTACTGCCTCTTCGAGATTAGCCTTTCCTTTTGCTAACTTATTAATAGTAGTTTTAAGAGCTCTGTCTTTTTCAGCCCATCTCAATTCCCGCTGATCTAGATCTTTTTCCTCAGAAGTAAACTGCTTGAACTTTTTGTCCAGTTCTTTCTTTTTCTTTGTTAATGCTCTTTCTTCTTTATGAACTTCAATAGATTTTTTCTTAAGTTCTTCAAGTTTGGTGTGCTGCTCTTTGATACGTGAGTGCAGTTCTTTTGCTAATTTCTTTTTTTCTTCAGTAGATTTAGCAATCTGCTTTTTCAGTGTCTCAAGATGAGCTGCTTCTGCTACTTTTTTCTTTACCTGCTCGCCTTTATGAAGAATAGTCTTTTCTCTTGCATCAAGCAATTTCTGCGCATGCATCATCTTTTTTTGCTTTTCATCAAATTTATGGAAGTCTTTTTCAATCAGATCTTTCTGCTTTTCAATAAACTTCTGAAATTCTTTCTTGCGCCTTTTTACTTCAGCTTCTTCTGCTTTTAATAATTCAAGCTCTTTTTGCTTGGCTTTGAAAGCAGCTTCTGCCTCTTTTTTCAGACGATTAAGTTCTGCTTCTCTTGCAGAGACTTTATTGTTGATTTCATTGTTCAGACTGCTTAATCTTAGCTGTTTTGCATCAATCTCTAAGCCTAATTGATTATTTTTTTCGTTAAGATTTTGAGTTTTGCTGAGCTTGTTCTGAAGCTCTTTTGCTTTAGCAGATAACTGCTTTTCTTTTTCTGCCAGTGCTTTTTCATGCTGCTTAATCTTTTCTTGCTTTTTCTTTAATTCTTCTGAAATCTTTCTTGCGCTTTTATTCAGTTCTGTATGCGCGGATTTTTTCTTTTTCAATCCTTCTGTAAGACTTTTTGATTCTATAGAGAGATTTTTGTGCTCTTTTAACAAGGCAGAAAGTTCTGTTTTTTTCTGAGCAATAGTGCGGTCTATTTTTTTGTTTGTATCGCTTAACTCAAGCTCTTCATAAACTGCTGTTTTAATTTTTTTCTCAATTTTTTCAAGCAAGTTTGATTTTGTCCTAAAAAGATTGAATTTTTCCTGTTCCTTTTTTTGAATCTGAGTTAATTTTTTATTTGCCTCTGTTAATTTTCTTTTAAGTTCTGCATATTCTGATTTTTGTTTTTTTAGGGTTGGAGAGAGGCTGCGAAGCTCTGAAGAGATTGAATCTGTCTCTTTTTTTAGATTTTTAAGTCTTAATTGTTTTGCGTCAATCTCTAAACCTAATTGTTTATTGACTTTGTTTAAATCAGAAGCTTGGATTATGATTTTTTGATGTGTTTTATCTTTAGCAGCAATTGCTTTTTCTTTTTCTCTTAATTTGCGCTCTTTTTTAGCAATTGCTTTCTGTTTTTTTTCTAGAGTGCTAATTGTGGATTTTGCTGTTTTTTGAGCATCTTTTAATCTACTGTGCTTAAATTCAACATTCTTTTTAGTTTGCTGCATCGCAGATTCTGTTTTTTTCTGCTCTTTTTTTAGAGAGCGAAGTAGAGTGCGCTGAGCATCAATCTCAGATTTAATTGTATCTTGCTTTTTTTTCAACCGTGCAGTTGCTTTTTCAGCAGATGTGACTGCCTTTTCCCGCTTAAGAATCTCTTTTGCCCTTTGAGAAAGGGTTTTCTTGATTTTCTCAATCTTTGCAGCCTTGGCTTTAACATCTTTATCTGTTATTGTCGGCCCAAATAAGCCAAATATTGCTGGATTTAGAATAAGCGGGCTTTTTCTACTACTTTCTTTGCGACTGTATTTCATATTACAGTACTTATAAGTTCTATTTATATACTTTTGTTATTCCTCTTCAATAGTGTATCATCAGTTTTCCCCCTTAAAAAACCGCAAGGTTTTTAAGTTAACCTAAGATATTCTGCCTTGGAGATAACCATGGAAGAATTAAAATGTACATCATGTAAAACAAGAATAGCATCATCTGAAGGGGCGGTAACTTTTACTTGTCCAAAATGCAAAAAAGGCACAGTTGCAAGATGCAAACATTGCAGAGAGATTGCAGCAAAATACAGATGCCCAGAATGCGGATTTGAGGGGCCTAACTAAAATGGCAGTTGTAATAGTAACACTAAAGATTATGCCAGAAGATCCAAGTATTGATCTTGAATCTGTAAAAGAAAAAGCAGGCAAAATCATCACAGAATTTGAAGGCAAAGTGCAAACCACAAATGAAGAACCAGTAGGATTTGGGCTAAAAGCAATTGTTTTGAGTTTTTCTGTTGATGAATCAAGAGGAAGCCCAGACCCAATTGCAGAAAAGATTGAGGAATTAAAGGAAGTTAAATCTGCACAAGTCACAATGGTTTCTAGAGCATTAGGTTAAACTATATCATATCAAATGGTGGGGTAAGGAAAAATGGCAAAAAAGAAGCAAATTAAAATTAAAAAGAGCCATGTAAAATGGGCCGCAGTTGCGGTTGTATTAATACTGGCTGCAGTTATTCTGTTTCCATACGCGACAAATAATACGACTGAGCCTGTAGAGGAAACAAACATAACAGAAATTGTCGATACTACGAATGTGGCAGAGCTAGGAGATTTAGTGACAATTAATTATGTATTAAAATTAGATAACGGCAAAATTGTTGACACTAATGATGAAGTCTTAGCAAAAGAAGCAGGACTTACAACCTATAAAAAAGGGCCATACAAATTCATTCTAGGGCAAAGCAATAAGCTGCCTACGTTTGATCAAGCAATAGAGGGATTAAAAGTAGGAGAAAAGAAAACAATAATCATTAAGCCAATTGAACCGGTTCTTACATTTAAGATAAACATAACAGACAAGAAACCAAGAAGAATAATGTATCCGCGAATAAAGTCTTATACTCTTGCAGAATATGAATCAAAATTCCAAGAACCTGCAATAGTCAATAACATAATCTCAAACGTAGATGAACAACCTTGGCCGTTACAGATAATTAATGTAACAGAGAAATATGTAGTTACTCAAGCAATGGTGAGATCTGGAGATTCTTTCTTTGTACCGGGACAAGAATGGAAATCCCAAGTATTGAGACTGTCTGATAAAATAATAGAATTTGTTCAAGATCCAAAAATAGGACTTGTTTTTGATACGCCTTATGGAACTGCAGAAATGACCAATGTAACTATAAGCAACATCTTTTTTACGCACACACCTGTGCAGGGGAAAGCGCTTAAGCAAAAAGTTACAACTGGCAAACAGCAAGGTAAAACATTTGATTTTGAGGTTCTTGATGTAAGCGAAAAGGACTTTGTCATCAGAAGAACAAATTATCTAGCACAAGAACTAGCAAATATTGAAGTTGAAGTACTAGAGCTTGTGAAAGATGTCAAAGAGATTTAATAATCTCTTTTAATTTTTTTATTTCAATTTTACTTCTTATACAATCTAAAGAAAAATGAGTCTGGACAGCTTTAGAGCCTTTTTTTCTAACTCCTTTGAAAATATCCTCCTGTTTAGGGCAGCTTTTTCTTAAATTCCTGCAAATTACAGGAACACTAAAGAAATAAGGAACTTGTATGCTGCTTTCTGCATTGATTGTGCTTAATAAATTCAAGACAGCAGGATTATCCTTATCTAGCTTTTTAACCATTGAGAGAATCAATTTCCTGTCCCATAATTGGCCAATCCAGACAGGACCTGCCCAAGTCATATCTTTTTTACAGCAAATACTCTTATTTTGAGGATGTATTTGGATGTCTAGACACTTATTGCAGAACAAAAGATATTTGTGATTACTTAATATAGAGTCTACTGCAGTCTTGGACTTAGCACACCTAAAATAAACCCGCATGTAGTGCTTTGTTGAGTGAGAAAAAATAGGAACTAGTGCTTTATCATACTGAGCTGCAACAAGCTGAACTTTTCTGATTAAAATTCGGATGCCTGTCTCATGCATCATGTAATTTCTTAATGGAGTTGCCCAATACTTTCTTTTGCAGGCATTGATAAAACTTCCAGAGAGTGCAGAGGTATCTGTTGCAGTGACTGCCAGAATTCCTTTTCTTGAGAGACGCCGAATTGCATTATCTAAAAATGATTCGGGGAGCCAAATGGATCAATATCAATATAATCAAAACCCTCGCTTTGAATCAACAATTCATTAGCATCTTTGTTGAAAACTTTTGCTTTTAATTTGTTCAGAGACAGATTTTTCTTTATTAGTTTAATTGCTGCGCTATTATTGTCATTTATTGTGATGTCTTTTATTTTTTTTGTAGGCAATTCCTTAAGAATGCGAACAGACCTTATGCCTGAGCCTGCTAATAAATCAAGAATCCGCATGTCTTTATCTGGTATGCTGTTTAACAAAAGAATAGAGATATCCCTATTAAGTTTCATTTCAGGATTATAAAAAACAGGCAAGTCTTTAGAAATCTTGCCAACTGAAGCATAAAAACAACAAGAACCTTCCTGAAGTTTCTTTAACATCTTATTCCTTTTTTGGACCTTTTTTTGCACATTCTTCGCAACAGAACCAAACCAATTCGCCGTCAATCTCTCGCTCGTTTACTTCATCGTCTTTTTGACTTAATGGTTTTCCGCAATGCGCGCAGACGCCTTTGTGACCCTTGCCTTCAGCACCTTCTGTCCAAGCCTGTTCTACATTAGAGACTTCGTCGTCTTTTAATAATTCTTCTCGACCTTCTTCTGTGTAGACATCTTCGTCTCTTTCATTTGAGTCCATTTCTTCTTTAAATTTTTCTGAACTTTCTTCATGCTCTTCAGGAGGCAGGAAGCCATCTTTAACTCCCACTTCTTTAGGATCTTCTTTTGGTTCGTCAAATATTGTGCCTTTATCTTTTTCTTCTGTCATGGATTTTAAATTTCGTTATTTTCTATTTAAACCTTTTGATTTCATGTATGTGCATAGCACGCTTCGTTTGGCTTCTGTTGTTAATTAAACCCAGATTTATTTTAAATAGAGGATATATTAGAGAACTTCGCTAGGTGCTATGCGCTTATGATTTTATTTGAAGAAGTCGTTAATTTTATTTATATAATCCAGAGTGATTTTTAATTTCCAATCAAATGGGAAGCATTTAAAGTAATTTGGCCAGGTGTATCTTTGATCAAGAAAAATGATTACTCCGCGGTCTGTACCACTTCTGATGCATCTTCCTGCATTCTGCATTGTTCTTGTGAGAGCAGGCATGACATAACCATAATCCCAGCCTTTACCATACTGCAAATCATAATATTTTATCAATTCTTTAGTTTCTAAATCTGGACGGTCTAGCGGAAGACCCACAACAACAACACATTTAAGAACGCCTGGCAAGTCAATTCCCTCACCAAAAGAACCTGCTGCAACGCCTAATAGAACTGCAGTTTTATGCTGTTTAAACCTCTCTAAAAGACCTTGTTTTTCTTCTTTAGTCATCTTAGGCTGTTCATAAAAAATAGTTTTTTCACAGATTGGCTCAAAATATTTAGCAATCTCGTCACGCAAATAATAACTTGGGAAATACATTGCAGAATTGCCAGGGATAGAGTTTGCAACTTTACTGCATATCCTGCTGATTTCGTTGAATTGAGTCTCGCTTCTCTGTGTAAATTTAGTTGTAGTCTTGGGGATAATCATAGTGAGCCGGTTTTCTTCTGGAAAAGGGGATGGAAATTCTGTTTTGATGGAATCTTTTGGAAAGCCAAGCAAATCTGCATACATTTCTGGAGGGGATAGTGTGCCAGACATCAGAATAGTTGAAAATGCTTCATCAACGACTTCTTTTGTTGCGATAGAGGGATCAAGACATCGACTATTCAGAAGGATGTTGTTATCCTGTTTAGAGATGCTTCTGCAAAAACCAGAATCGCCTTGAGGCCAGATGTCTAAGAAGAATGCAATTGAGCTCAGAGCGCTTCTTTTCTGCTCTTCAAGAACTGCATCGCCTGCAACTGTGAAATCTTCTATGAGTTCTGCATAATTTTTAATTTTGTTGACTTCTGCCATGAATTTTTCTTTTGTAACAAGTTGTGCATCGCTGTTATTCAAATCTTTTGCAAATCGTGTAAGAACAGATTCTAGTTCGTATAAAGGCATTACATAATCATCAAAACCGTATTTTTTAGCTTCCTTGATTGCGCTCTTGACAATTCTGGTGGAGAGCCTGTTAGTTAGCAATTCACTTATTCTTGCAGGAAGATTATGGCCTTCGTCAATGATTATTATCGAGCTTGCGAGATTTTTCCCTGTTTTTGAAAACAAATTATCTCTTATGCGCGGATTGAAGAGAATGTTATAATCGCACACAATAACTTTAGATTTTGATGCAAGCTTTATTGACATTTCATACGGGCAAACTTTTGAATTATCGCAAATCTCTATGACTTGTTCGGTTGGAATAGGGGAGATTGCTTCAATCTCTTCCAATGCTTTTTTGAATCTGATGTGAGTTGGGCGAGAGTTAAGATAAAATTCACACTTTTCTTCTTTACGCATAAGTTTACAGAACTCTGAAAAATCAGAGGAGCGCATTGATGCAGTATTTGGTATCAAGCACATCCATTTTTTTCCGATAATAGATGAAGCAACAAATTTAAGCGCGTACTTTTTTTTAATCTTTTTTAGTGTATCAATAACAATTTTGTGCTGAGTGTGTCTTGATGTAAGAAAAAAAACAGTCAAGTCTTTTTGCATTGCGTGCGCTAAAGCAGGAGCAACTGCTGCTGCGGTTTTTCCCAGGCCTGTTGGGGCATGCACAACCAAATTTTTCTTTTTTTTAATGACCTCAATAACTTGTTCTATTAATTTATCTTGAATCGGTCTGATTTTATCATGCGGAAAATAGATGTCTTTGAGGTTCATCTGTTTGTTGAAATACGGTCTCTTTAAATGTTTTGTGCTTCGAATTCTGGCGCTTTTCCGACTAAAAAAACCGATTTTCGAAAGGTTTAAATAGAATCTGCCATTACTCTATTACAATAAAGAGGTCTAGCTTTTTGGTTAAAATGGTCAACCGAAAGGTTTAAATATATCCTATAATATATCCGTTATAGCATATATAATCATTTATCGGGGTGGATTGTGTGAATAAAAATAAAGAAATTTTCAAAGTTTTTTTC
>JAHWHT010000097.1 GCA_019323135.1 Candidatus Woesearchaeota archaeon | reverse complement strand
GAAGTTATTCAAAGGATTGGTCCTTGCAATGCTAAGATTAAAGTTACTAATATTGAAGATGTTAGAATTAGTAAAAGAAATTTTGTTATTGACCGTGCTAAGCAGTTGCTTAAGACTATGGTTGACAAGGTTTTACCTGACTCTCAGGAAATTGCTGATGAAGTTGCTCAGTCTGTTAGGGTTATGGAAATTATGGAGTTTGGAAGAGAACGCCTTCCTGCTGGCCCTGCTATTGAAGAAAGTGATGAGATTATTATTGTTGAAGGCAGAGCAGATGTTTTAAATCTTTTAAAACATGGGTTTAAGAACTCAATTGCTATGAATGGAACTTCTGTTCCTCAGACCATTATTGAATTAAGCAGAAGAAAAGATGCTATTGCTTTTGTTGACGGAGACCGTGGTGGAAATCTAATAATAAAGGATTTGATTAATGTTGGAGAGATTGATTTTGTTACAAAGGCTCCTGACGGCAAGGAAGTTGAGGAATTGACTAAAAAGGAAATTCATAAAGCTTTGAGAAGCAGAATTACTTTAGAACAAGCTAAACTTGAGATGTCTAATACTGATACTTCTGAATCTATTAGAAAGCCTTTAGTTAAAAGGCCTATCTTGCCTCCTAGAAATCAGCAGAGGTCTCATCAAAGATCTTCTGTTCAGAGATCTCCTCCTCAAAGAACTTTAAGAGTTAGGATTCGTGATGATGAAAAAAAGAAGTTTGGTTCTATGCTTGAGAATCTTATTGGAACAAGAGGGGCTTATCTTTTGGATGATAAGTTAAATGTTCTTGGCAAGGTTCCTTTTTCAGAGCTGGCTTCTACTTTAAGAAGTCTTAATTCAGGTGTTTATGCTATTGTTTTTGATGGAACAGCAGATAATACAATTTCTGATGTTGCAGTTAAAGCAGGTGTTAAGCATATTATTGCTATGAACAGCAGAACTAATGACCAAAGAATTAATATCATGACTGCTGCTGCTTTGTAATTTTTTATTTTTTTCTTAACTTTTTTATACTATTGTAGCTTTTTCTTGTTAAAAGAGGTATAAATGTCTTATGAAATTGTTTTAGGAAGAAGTGCTAAAGAAAAACAGGTATTAGGCACTAAAGCATCTGTTTTAATTGGAAAACAATATGTTAAGATGGGTTCTACTACGTCTTTGTCTCAGAATATTTTTTTAGATCTTAATAAGTCTCATGTTGTTTTTGTTTGTGGTAAAAGAGGTTCTGGAAAGTCTTATACTTTAGGTGTTGTTGCTGAGGGTATTTCTAAATTAGATAAGGATATTAAAGATAGATTATCTATTATTATGCTTGATACTATGGGTATTTATTGGACTATGAAATATCCAAATAATCCTGATTCTGAATTATTAAAACAGTGGAACTTAGAAGGCAGTTCTATTCCTGTTGTGATTTTTTGTCCAAAGGGTTTAATTAAAAAATACAAAGAAAAAGGTATTCCTGCTGATAAGTCTTTTGCTATCAGGCCTTCTGAGTTAAATCCCGAGGATTGGAATTTAACTTTTGATTTGGCTGTTAATAATCCTATTGCAGTTTTTATTGAAAGGATTATCCTTAATTTACAAAAACAAAGCAGTGATTATTCTATTATGGATATTATTGATGAGATTAACAAGGATACAACAGAACAAGATGAGGTTATTAATGCTGCTTTGAATAGGTTTAAGTCTGCTGATTCTTGGGGTATTTTTTCTTCTAAAGCTACAAGCATGGCTGATTTAGCTGCGCCTGGCCAGATTGCTGTTTTGGATTTAAGTGCTTATGCTACTATGCCTAATGGCTGGAAGATTAAGCATTTGGTTATGGGTTTGGTTTGTATTAAATTGTTTCAGGAGCGTATGGTTGTTAGAAAGGCTGAAGAATTGAAATCTGTTGAGAAATCTTTGCATTTTATTGTTTCTGAAGATGAGAAAAAGTTGTTAAAAAATAATATGCCTCTTGTTTGGATTATGATTGATGAAGCACATGAGTTTCTTCCCAGAACTGGTTTTACATCTGCTACTAATTCTTTGATTACTTTGCTTAGAGAGGGCAGACAGCCAGGGATTTCTTTAATTTTAGCTACTCAACAGCCTGGAAAGATTCATACTGATGCTATGACTCAGTCTGATGTTATTTTGTCTCATCGTGTTACTGCTAAGATTGATACTGATGCTTTGGGTAATTTAATGCAGAGTTATCTAAGAGCAGGTTTAGATAAGGAATTAAATAATCTTCCCAAGGTTCCTGGTGCTTGTATTGCGGTTGATGATGTTAATGAGAGAATTTATCCTATGCGGATTAGACCTAGGTTTAGTTGGCATGGAGGTAGTGCTCCTTCTTTAGTTGGAATAAAAGAAAAAAAGTCTTTTTTTTAATAACAAAAAATTGCCAATAAAATATACTCTTGCCTAACCCCTGAAAACGCACGAAAATCTTTGATTTTCAGCACGCAGAAAAGTTTTGACTTTTCTTGCGTTTTTGTTCGAAATTTTCTATAAAGATTAGTATTGGCTTGTTGTGAATGCAGGTGCTACATCTGAATCTTTTAAGTGGTTAAATGCCATGTCAGAATATCTGTATGTTTCTGTAGGCATGCCTGAAGCTGTTATTGCTACTTTTATTGGAACACCATAGGTTATATGAAGCCACATTTCTATTATTTTGCTTCCGC
>JAHWHT010000018.1 GCA_019323135.1 Candidatus Woesearchaeota archaeon | reverse complement strand
GTATTTTACAGGAAAATCCATGATTTTAGAGTATTGCTCAACTTCATCCTCTGTAACCAGATATAGGGGCTTAATTCTAGGAACAAATAGTTTAGATCTAATAAGGCCTGGAAATGGGCCAAGCCTGGCATTCATCTCCTGCTTGTTCTTGAATATGTTCATCAAATAAACCTGAGCTTCGTCAGAGGCATTATGACCTGTAACTAATTTTGTGGCTTTTGTATCCTTGACAAACTTATTGAGAAGATACCTCCTTAAAACTCCGCAGACTGCACAAGAACGCAGGTTAATTCCCTTTTGCTTAAGCAGGGCCTGAATATGACATAGAGAACTGCCAAACTTATCCCTAAAAGAGATTACAGTAAGCTTGACGTCTTGTTCTTTGCAGAACTTTACAATGTTTGCAAGATTTTGCTTAGTGTACTTGCCAATAACTGCATCAATAGTGATTGCCTCAACATTATAACCGAGCTTTTTGAGAAGATATAAAACCGCAGTGCTGTCTTTTCCTCCAGAAACTGCAACTAAAATCTTATCTTTAGAACTAATTAAATCAAATTTCTTTATTGTGTCTTTTACTTTTTTCTCAAACTTCTTAACAAACTCTTTGTCTGAAACCATTTAGTTCTTCCTCTATATCTTTGGTAGTGTGTGCTGCCAGAGGTCTAAGTACTTGAGTCTTAATATCATATTCTTTCAGGGTCTCAAGCAAATCTCCGACAACAATTGCTTTGGATTTATTTTTTTTAGCCAACAAATCAATATCTGAAATTGTTTTGATAATATTAAGCTCAACTTTAGTGCCGTAGGCATAGCTGATTAGTAAATCAGTATTCATTGTTTTAAAAGCTACTGGAATGATTCTGCAGCCCCGCTTCATCATAAGCAAACCTGCAAGCAAAGAAGCGTCATCCTCTAATAAAACCAAAGTACTACCCTCAACACCAACAGGCAGGCCTCCTAATCCTGGAATTTTTTCAGTAAAAAGATATATGAAATTATTAGTTATTTCTGCATGAATATTAACATCAAACCCCTTCATCTTGACTTTTGCTTTTGTGTTCTCCTGAACAAATGCACCTAATTCTACATCAAAATCTCTTGAAGTCAGAGGGAATCTCTTATCTAATCTCTGACAGGTAACTCTGAAAGATTTATCTGGAGAGAGGTTTTTTATGAGCGGCAAGACCTCTTTTTTTGCAGACTCCATATTAAAGCCTGCGTTAACTGCTTCAGAAAAAGAAGCAATGCCAAAAACTGTGTTCAAGCAAACACAAGGATCATTTGTCTTGATTAAAATTCGGCCCATTGGTTTTTCAATGCCAGAATATTTAATTTTATGAGCATCTAAGCAGGCCTTTATGTTTTTAATCAGAGCATTTTCAAAAAAAGAACGATTTTTGCCTTTAAGCCCTATCTCTGCAAACCGGACGATAATCATTTTTGCTGGTCTTTATAATCCTTGATTGCGGCATGCAAAGCATCAATAGCAAGCAAAGAACAGTGTACTTTGACAGGAGGAAGACCTTCTAATTCTTCAACAATATTATCCTTAGTTATCTTCAAAGCTTCTTCAATGGTCTTGCCCTTTGCAAGATCTGTAATAATAGAACTAGTAGCAATGGCTGCTGCACAGCCCATTGTCTCAAATTTTATATCAACAATTTTATTATCCTCAATTTTAATGTAAAGCTTCATAACATCGCCGCATGCTCTATTGCCAACTACGCCTGTGCCGTCAGCATCATCAATCTTGCCGACATTATGCGGGTTCTTGAAATGATCTATTACTTTTTCTGAATACATTTTATTTACCTAATGGCGAAATTTTTCTTAAATTTTCAACAACTGTCTTTACGGAATTAATTGCATAATCTATTTCTTCTTTAGTTGTGTATTTACTCAATGAAAACCTAATGCTTCCATGAGCATCTTCTGGCTTTACTCCCAGTGCGAGCAAAACATGACTAGGTTCTAATTTTTGTGATGTGCAAGCAGAGCCTGTTGAAACAGCAACGCCTTTGTCATCCAGGCCGAGCAGGATAGACTCTCCTTCAATATGTGAAAAAGAAACATTCACATTATTACAGAGCCTGTTTTTTCTTGAACCATTAAGGCAGGCCTCGGGAATCTTTAACAACTCATCAATTAAATAATTTTGCAATTCAGTCATTCTCTTAATGTCTTCTTCAGTAATCATGCCCAGGGCTTTGCTAAAACCAACTGCGCCAGAGACATTTTCTGTGCCAGGCCTTAAGTTCATCTCTTGAGCACCACCATAAAACAATTTTTTTATCTTAACTTTTTTTCGGACATACAGTATACCCATTCCTTTTGGGCCGTGAATCTTATGGGCTGAGAAAGAGGCCAGATCAATGTGCATTTTCTTGACATCTATCGGGCTTTTTCCTAATGACTGAACAGCATCTGTGTGAAACAAAATACCTTTTTCCCTGCAAATTTCGCCAATCTTTTCAATATCTTGAATAGTGCCAATTTCATTATTAGCATGCATTATGGTAACTAAAATAGTATTATCTTTCAGAGCGCTTTTTACTTTTTCAGTATCAACAAATCCGTCTCTTGATGCAGGGAGGTATGTGATTTCAAAACCTTCTTTTTCCAGCGCCTGGCAAGTCTCTAAAACAGCAGGGTGCTCAAAAGCAGAGGTTATGATGTGATTGCCTTTATCTTTTAGGGCTTGGGCAGTGCCTCTTATTGCAAGATTGTCGCTCTCTGTACCGCCGCTAGTGAAAATTATCTCATCAGACTCTGCATTAATGTACTTAGCAAAATGTTCTCTTGCATTTTCTAGGGCCTCTTTTGCCTGTTCACCAAAAGAATGTATGCTAGATGCGTTTCCGTATTTTTCTATGAAAAAAGGCAGCATGGCTTCAGCTACTTCTGGCGCTATTCTAGTGGTTGCGGCATTATCAAGATATACTCTCATTCTAGTGGATAAATCAATGTTGAACATTTATAAATGTTGCCTTTAAAGATACAAAGCTTTTTAAATGAACTATAATTCCTGATGGGTATGGTCGAAGGAAGAAAAAAATCAAGAACATTCAGAAGAGTCAAAGTTAAGACGCCTGGAGGCGAGACTAAAGTGCACTACAAAAGGCGCAAGCCTTCAAAAATAGAGTGCCCTGAATGCGGAAAAGTACTTGCAGGAACTGCAAGAGAACTTCCTGGCAAGATGAAGAAACTACCAAAAACACAGAAAAGACCAACAAGACCATATGGCGGAACTCTTTGCACGCAGTGCACCCGCAAAAAAATAACACAAAAAGCAAGAGCAAAATAATCTCCAAGTAGTCAAGGCAACTGCTACTCTGGGAAATGGAGGCAAAAAAATGATTGAAATCGGAAAATTATGCATGAAAATCGCTGGCAGAGACGCTGGCAAAAAATGTGTTGTTGTTGAATTTCTTGATGACAGATTTGTTATGATTGACGGCGAAACTCGAAGAAGAAAATGTAATATTCTACATCTAGAAGCACTAGATGAAAAAATTGATATTAAAAAAGGCGCAAGCCATGCAGATGTTGCAGCAGCTTTCAAAAAAATAGGCTTAGAGGCAAGAGAGACGAAACCAAAAGAGAAGAAAGTAAGGCCTAGGAAACTAAGAAGAAGTAAGTTGGCAACACGAGCACCTGCAGAGCCAAAAGCAAAAAAGGCAGTTAAGAAAATTGGAACAAAAGTTCCAAATTCACAGAACAAAAGTTCTGCGAAGGCAGCAAAAACAGAGCAGAAAACTGTGAAGAAAAAAGCTGTTAAGAAAACTGTAAAAAAAGCGCCTGAAGAAAACAAAGAATAAATTCTTTAAGAGAATTTATTTAATTTTTTTATTTGTTTAATATTCTAAATAATTCTGTAATGTTTAGCTCAAATGCTGCCGCAGGCATGTCCACACCAAAAGAATTCAATACAACTGGGCTGACTTCTCCAATAAATGCAACCTTTTTTCCATTTACAGATATCCTTGCAACACGCCCTTTGATAAAAGAGCCGTGCTCTGTATCCTCTACTGTATATTCTGCTCCAATCATTCGGAATAAATAGTCCAAAACTTGCCTTATCTCAGTATAATCTGAACTAGCGTGACAAGAAAGAACTGAAATCCTCTCAAAATCATTAATTTTATTATCCTTCATAACACTAACAATGCCCTGCTCAAAAATCTTCTGAGGATAATCAACATGCTTGTTACGCATTAAAACATCCATCAAGCCTGGCAAAAGCCAAGACCTCAAAGTTGAGTAATTCAAGGACGTGGGATTCTTTATTTCAACACACCCGAAATCCTTGATATTCATCTTGTTGCAGAGAATTTCCTTGTTAGATAGAATTGGGCTTGCAACTTCTTGATAACCCTGCCCAACAATTATTTCACGAACTTTATCAATAAAATGCCTTATGTTCAAAGCTTTGCCGCGAGTGTATGATGTCAAAGGGGCGGGCTTAATATTATCATAACCATACATTATTACAATATCCTCTACAACATCAACAGGATGCATAATATCGTGCCGAATAGCAGGTATAGTGACTTTATAATTAGAAAAATTATATCTCGCCATCTCAAGTAATTTCTTTACTTCAGAATCTTTCAACTCTTTGCCTAGAATCTTGACAACATCTGCTTTATTGAACTTAAGGGTGCTTGTCTTGAATTCTGGCGTAGCAACTTGACGTCTTGAATAACTAACATTTACAGAATAAATATCAAAACCTCTTTCATAAAATAACTGCGCAAATATATTTGCTGCAAGATTAACAGACTCTAAATCTGTTCCTGTGGCCTCAAAGAAAATCTCCTCGTCTGCTAAATCCAATCTGCCAGTATTCTCTGAATTAATAATCGGAGGAAAACTAAGCACTTCTTTATTATCGTCAATCAATAACGGATATTTCTTAAAATCTTTTAATATCCAAGCATATTCCTTGCCAGTTGGGTGCTGATCAAGAATCTCCAGCAAATCCATCTCTTTCAGAAATTCTAGAGGAATGAATTTAATGCTTCTTGGAGGAACAGCTTTGTAAGAAACTGGAAAAGAAATTTTCTTTGCAGGATATACCCCAATAGCAATCTTTTCACGCCGCCGGCCATATGCTTCGCAGAACTTTTCCTGCATCTGAATCAACTGCTTTAAAAAATGATCATTAATTTTTTTGCCTTTAGCAACAAAGGCAGCTATGCACGGGCGAACTGATTTAACAGAAGAATCAACATTTATCTTATAGGTTCCTTTATTGATTTTAATCTTAGGTATGCCTTTTTCTTTGCCTAAAACTCCGCGCAAAAAAACAGCAAGCCCCTCGACAGACCACAAATAAGGAAGATTAGTGTCATTAAACTGAACAGTTATTTCATCACCAGAAACACCCTCTAATTCTGCTTTAGCATATGCTAGTAAACTCTTTAATTCAGACTGTTTTATAGGTTTTTTAACCAATGAATTCAAATCTTTTAATGAAAATGTGCATGTTGGCATTAGATCACCTTAGCATTTCTTAAATATTCTAAATCGTGTGAAAATAACTGGCGGATATCTTTTATTCCCAGCTTGAACATCGCAATTCGGTCTATGCCAATGCCCCAAGCAAGAACTGGAATGTCTTTTCCAAGCAAAGGCTTGACAACTTCCGGTCTAAAGATGCCTGCTCCTCCCAACTCTACCCAACCAAGAACCGGGTGCTTTGCAAAAAGCTCAACACTTGGCTCTGTAAAAGGAAAATAACCTGGAACAAGTTTTATCTCTTCTGCACCAGCAAACTCTTTTGCAAACATCTCAAGCAAAGCAAACAAGTGAGTTATGTTTAATCCTTCTTCAACAATAATACCTTCTGTCTGATAAAAATCAGCTGCATGAGTTGCATCGACAACATCTGGCCTAAAACATCTTGCGATAGCAAAATACTTTCCAGGAATCTGCAAATCTTTTGATGCAAGCATTCGTGCAGAACACGCAGTTCCCTGTGTCCTTAACACAAGATTATGAGTTCGCTTAACATCAAAATCATACTGCCAACCGCGGCTTCCTGTATTTCCGCCGGTCTCATGAGCAGCTTTAACTTTTTTTACAAATGAATCGTCTAATTTTTCAGGCTTCTTAACTTCAACATAATACGCATCATGAATAGCCCGTGCAGAATGGAACTGCGGCATGAACAAAGCATCCATATTCCAAAACTCCGACTCGACAAGCGGACCAGTCATCTCAATAAATCCCAATTCAACAAACTTTTCTCTTACGCCGTCAAGAAAGCGCGAGTAATTCTGCTTTTTGCCGCCATAAATCTTAGGAACATTAATCTTAACATCATAGCGTCTAAATGCCTTGTCACGCCAAGAACCTGTGCGCAGCATTTGAGGTGTGAGAGAATCTATTACCTTCTCATCGCTGATGCCCATGGTAATCAATTTTTTGCCAGCAGGAAGAAGCTCGACTTTTTTTATCTTCTGCAATTCAACCTTGACAATGTTTTTTCGCTTCTTAAGATTATTAAGCGCAAATTTTTCTTCAGCAGCAAGGCTTTTGATTTCTAGTGGAAATGTTTTGTTTAGAAAAGATTCTTCAGGGAAATCCTTTGTCAAAAACTTTTTCCCTTGGTCAGTAAGCTTAACGCGCAAATCTTTATTTTTTGTGATAAGAATCATTGCTTTTTTTCTGAGAGCGCCGAGACAGATATTCAATTCATCTTTAGCCAAACCAGATTTTTCAAGACGAGTAAGTGAGAGCTCTTTATCTTTAAGAGTCTCTATAAACCGCCGTTCTGGAAGCTTATCCTTGATATACTTCTCACCATTCTTATCCAGCATTACAACTTCCTTAAGTTCAGTATCAATATTTACAATGTCCTTGTTCTGCATCCACTGCAGAGCGCGCACAACTTCTATCTCTTTTAAGCCAGTAGCAGAAACAATCTGAGGAACAGTCTTAAATTTATCAAGAACAGGCAATACTTTGCGTTCAAGCGGGTGTAATGTTTCGGCTAGTTTTTTCAAGTCCATTATATCACAATAAAAGAAAAAAATAAAAGTTTATTTTTTTATGCCTTTCCAGGTCGTCTCAAACAAGCCCTCCATAGCTTTTGCGAAAAAAGGAGAATTCACCCAGATGCCAACATCATACGTAGGATGCACTTCTTTATCGTCAAGAACCATAAAGACTATCTCTTTACCGTCAACTATACAGAACCGTGCTTTAGAATCAATATTGCGGACATCTGCCACAGAAGAAATTTCACTAACAGATTTCTTTGTTTCTCTATTTAGGGGGGCTGCAATCTTTATCTTGACTCCTTTTTTCTTAAGTTTTTCAAAAACAGGTTTTAAACCTTCCACTTTTCGCATAAATCCCTGCGAAGTTGTCATAAGAGTAACAGATTTTTGAGCATTCTTTATGGTAAGCTCTAAATGATTATACAAATTATGCCTGCCTTTTATGCTGCCGCTTAAATCAGTAGGGTCAATAACCTCAATACCTTGCTTATGCAGTGACTGAAGCTCGCCAAGAACATCTGTAGTTTTTAGATCTTCAAGCCTTTTAACTTTCATAGTTGCCTCTTCGCGCATATTCTTTTTAACCCGCTCAATAACTTCAGTAGGCGGAACGGCGATATATTTGATAGGCTTACCTAACTTCATTATCACAAATCCCTTTTTTTCAAGACTTTCCAGAACGTCGTAACTTCTGGATCTAGGAACATTAGCAATATCAGAAAGTTCTCCTGCGGTTGCTACACCCCTAGACAATAGCGCTGCCCAAATTTTAACTTCATATAAATTAAGAGCAAAATACCGACGTAACTTGCTTAAAAATTCTTCTTTAACTATCATATCTACCTCCCCCCTTTTTTTGTTATTAACCTGAGGTAAAACTAAACCACTATTTATATGTTACGTTTTTGATGCACTACAAAGAGGGGATAATAATGCAAAACAAAAACCGTTAAATTTCGTTGTTATCCCAGAGTAAAGAAATAGCAGGGATATATATAAACATTTATGTCATCGAGAATAGATTTTGCTAATTATATTCGGCAGTTTAATAACTTAATTTGAACCGCAGCAATGCTGCAATGCCTCCAAGGCCCTCTAATTTTTTACCGCCAGCGTGCTCAACAGAAATTATGTGAATGCCTGCCCGATTCTTATCTGCAGATTTCATTATATCGTCTAACCGCGCAAACTTTTCTTCTTCCCGTAATTTCATTATCAAAGCATCTGTAACAAGCAAATCTTTAACTGCGCCAGAATTAACTGCCTGCTCAACTTCATCCAAACCATACGCCGCAAGACCTTGCTTAGATATTTCAGACAAGACCTGCTCAACTAAAGACAATTCCTCGCTAACTCTTTCTTCTTTCAAGGCTTTTTGAACTTCTTCGCGCTTTAAAACCTCTGTGATAGCAGACTCATCTGCAGAGGAACAAGAGGCAGGAACAATCTTCTTTTTTAGATCATCGTTCTTTAAAACCTTGAACAGCTCTTCTTTCCAAAACGCAGGACTTGCAAGAATAATCTTATCTAATTTAAAACGCTTATCATATTCTTCCAGCTGTTTTATTATCTGAGAATAAAAAGTAGCTTTAACAGGCTCGTCTACTGCTTTTTTAGCAACATCTCCTTTGATGTGTGTCAAAACCTCGTGACCAGCCCGCTTCATCAAAGCAAAAAAAGCATCTTCCCTGTCAAAAACACAAATCAAAATCTTAATATCAGATGCCTGTGCAGCGTCTTTTAACTGCTTAATCTGATAAGCAGGCCATTGTTCTTTAACCAGTGTAATTATCGTATCTTCCTCGATATTAAAGGTATGATAACTTCCTTTCTGAACATCTTCTGGGCCCTCTATAATTGTTCCAAGAACTCTCAGCCGATTTGTGGTCTTAGAAAACTCGACTTTTTCTACTTTTAGCACAATAAAAACAGATTTTCGTACAGCCTCTTTTTCAGCACTGCCTACCTTGATCTTACGGAGAGTCTTTCCTTTAACAATATCGCCTGCATCGATAATCTGGCTCAAATACCAAAGGTCATCGAGAGATTCAATCTTTATTTTTGCGTCTCCTTTCTTGAAATGGGAACTAATTATTTTCATAAACACATAAAAATCAAGCTAGCATTTAAAACTTACCCTGCCTGACTATATAGCGCAAAAAAAGAAAAACATTTATATATACTTTCGTCAGAGTATATAATATCATTAAAAAAAGGTGATTAGATGAAAAAAAGAGCAAGAGCACAACAAAGTGCTACTGCAGCATCACTAATAGGGATAATAACAATAATCTTAGTTTTCTATATATTGTTCTTGCCTCCATCAGCAAGAGAGGAACTGTTTGCAGAAGACAATTTCTCAGAAACAGGAGAAATTATGCAGAAACAATACTTGCTTAGAGCTCCAATAGGCAGAATGGATTATGTGGGAGACACTGAATTTGATCATTATATGCCAAACTTGTATCTACATGAATCTAAAAAAGCAGAGATACTTGCCAATATAAATTCATTCACAATACAGAAAACACTATACAAAACAGACCGAAAAGAACACACATTTGGTATAGCAGATCCTGCAAATACGCAAAATGTATTTTTAAGTTTTGCAGCGCCGCTTCGTAAAGGAATATTAAAAATAAAATTTAATGATTATGATATCTTTGAGGGCGAGGTAAGACAAAACAATCCTCCACCAATAACAATAAACAATAATTACCTAAAAGAAAAAAACACATTAGTGTTTTACTTAGAAGGATTTGGTATGCCTGCCCGACAGTATGAACTAAATGACATAAAAGTCGTAGGAGATGTGAAAGACATGAGCAAATTGGCAGGAAAAATATCTCTTCCAATAAGCCAAGAAGAATACAACAACTTTGAGAGAGCTTGGATGGATTTCTATCCATTATGCGACCAATTCAAGGTAGGTGTCATGGACATATACATAAACAAAAGAAATGTTTTCTCAGGAGTTCCAGAGTGTGACAGCTTAAACAGAAAAGATTTATACAAAGAAGACCTGCAGATAGGCAAAAATGAAGTAGAAATAATATTATCTTCTGGAAGCGCGTCAATAGAACAGATGAGAATAAAAACCATGCTGGACACAACAAAAAGCTTTGCAGATTACTTTATAGTAGACAACAAATTATATACTACTATAATTGACAATTTGAATGACGTTAGACTCACAATCAAATTTATAGATGACAACAAACTAAAAAACGCAAGACTAAATATCAACGGAAGACTGTATATGATAGACCAAAGAACTCCAACATACACAGTAGACATATCTGATGTTATTGAAGAAGAAAACAACTACATTGAACTGACTCCGCTGACAGCACTCAACATAATCAAGTTAGAAATAACTGCTGAATGAAATGACATCAAATACCGCAACCATAAGAAGTTTTTTTGCAGGATGGGGCAGCATAATCCTGGTAGGTTTTATTCACCTTCTTGATGTTTTTACAAGATACCGCGGAGGCGGAATTAATTTCTATACCTGGACAATATTTTTCGTAATATACGCTATAATCGCACTAAGATTCCGGCAGAGATACCGTGATGACTGGAGGGCAATAATAGTCTGTTTTGCCTTGAGTGCGCTTGTGATGCCACTGGCATATATGTGGATAGGAAACTCATATGCTTTTGGAGGCATGCTGATGGTGTTTAATCCAGTCTGGATAATTTATCTTTTATTCTGGCATGAACAAGACTATCCGCGAATGAGCTTTCTATATATGGTATTCTGGATAGCCCTGCTTGCTTTCTCATTCATGCCAATGGTACAAGATTATGCAGGAGACCAAGGGTATATGATACCTAATGTCTCGCCAGCAACTGCGATAAGTTATATGACTAGCTCTGTGGTTCAAGGATGGTTTGCGTTCACAGAAGCCATAGTTGGAATTCAAGAAACTGTTGTAAAAGAAACTACGCGAAGCATAAAAATTGCCTCGGGAGACTATTACACTGGGGAAGTGGATAAAGGAGCGGAAAAAATGCTAGGTGTATTTTTAGAACCTCTAAAAGCTGCACAACCTAAGTTCTATGCCGGCGACCCTGTCACAGTGTACTCTACACTTCGAGCAGAGACAATTGCAGAACCACTTACAATACAGCTAAAGTGCGTTGCAGAGGGGAAAGGCAAGGCAATAGCTGCAAATAAAATAATACCAGATGACAAATTCAAAGTAGAGACGCTTGAAGAAGCAGCAATAGACTGCATATTTGACAACTTAAATGCAGAACACTACACATTCAAACTAACCGCAGACTTCACATTCTCAACAAGAGCGTATCAAAGAGCATATTTAATTGAAAAAGATTTGCTTAGAGAATACCGCCGAGAAAATATAGATCCATTAGAAGATTTCCCAGACAAAAAGCCATCAACAGTATATACCCAAGGGCCAATAATGATTGGTATTGGGCAGGATGTTGCGACACAACCAGTAGGAATCTATGGGCCTGCATCAGGCATAGAGCAAGGACCTACATTGGGTGTGACAATAGATAATGTATGGCTGGGCAAACTCACAAAATTAAAAAACCTCGTTCTCTTTGTACCAAAGGGTATTGAGGTGACAGACATAAACGGAATATCTGTAGAAGCAACTATTTGCGAGAAGCTATTAGATGCAGATGCTGCAGTGTGTGATGATGCCATAGTAAACGCATATACTGTTCCAGAATCGGAATTGAACAAGATAAACAAAGAAAAAGACATAATTGCTTACACTTTCAGGGCGCACACCAAAATATCAGATTATAATGCATTAATGGGTCAAGACACTATTGCCATAAAGAACTTCAAAGTGTCTGCAAAGTATGAATACAGCTACTCGACACAGAGGGCGATGTCTGTAGAGAGTGAGCGAGAATAAAATGAAAAAAATAATTTTATGCATGATGCTTGCAATATTTCTTTCTAGCTGCGGATATATTACAACAAAAGAACAAATCAAAATACCTGAAGTTCACAAAGGAACACAAGGAGCAGTTCTTACTTTTTTAAAAGATATGCCGCCATCAGAACTATATGAAGACAGATCTTTTGAGGCTGGAATAAAAATACAGAACAAGGGCGCAACAGACATACGAAGAGGAATGCTTGCAATCGGGGTAGAGGAACAACAAATCATCACAGATGGTTCTGCAGATGAACGCTTTGACTTAGATGGAAAATCAGTTTTTAATCCAGCAGGCTCGCAAGACATACTAAGATTCAAAATAAAAACACGCACGCTAGGGCCGCAACTTGAACATTATCCGACAGAAATAACTGCAACAGCATGCTATCAATACAAAACAGAAGCAACAGCATTAATGTGCATAGATCCAGACTTAACAGGAATGGTAAAAACAAAACCTTGCGTAGTCAGAAAACAAACCTTCTCAGGAGGGCAGGGGGCGCCAGTAGCAGTATCGTCTGTAGAGCCAAAAATGCTATTCCATGAAGATGCTGCAAAAATACAGCCAGAATTCTACATCACACTACAAAATGTAGGCCAAGGCGATGCAATGATGAAAGATAAAGTATATGACGCATGCACTGGCAAATCACTAGGAACAGAGAGTTGGAACATAGTAGAATTAAATGCGCATTTATCAGAAACTCCTCTAAAATGCAGACCAGAAAAAATAAAACTAACCAGAGAGACAAGAGTGGTGTGCACACTTGAAGAAGGAATAGATAAATCACAAGGGGCGTACACTGCGCCGCTATCAATTGAAGTAAACTACGGCTACAGAGATAGAATAGTGAAAAAAATCGAGATAAAGAAAATAACAGCAAAAAATATATAAAAACAAAAAATAAACACAATAAAAATGAGAAAAACAATCATTATCACATTATTGATTCTGGCTATATTCACAAGTGCATGTAATGGAATTGGACAGCAAGGCAAAGAGACAGATTTAACAACAAACTACAGAACAGGCTCGCAAGGACTTACACTAAGATTTGCTCCAAACCTGCCTCCAACAAGATTATTTGATACAGAACCATTTAATGCATTAATAGAGGTAGAAAACAGAGGAGCATACACAGTAGGAGGAGCTAATGACAGAATATACTTATCTGGATTTGACCCATCAATAATCACAGGCGTACTAGAGTGGGGAGTAGAAATCCCGCATGTTCAAGGCAAAACACAATTTGTTACACAGGGAGGAATGGATGTGGTGAGCTTTAAAGGAACAATCGCGCCATTAAGCCCAAGAAATATAGACAAATATCCTGTAAGACTCTTGGCAAC